>DAIDHB010000049.1 GCA_027452145.1 Planctomycetales bacterium | reverse complement strand
CCCTTGCCGTGTCGGACGTGGACCATCATGCGGGCGCTGTCGATATCGGCGACCTGAAGGTGGAGGCCCTCGGTGAGTCGGAGGCCCAGCGAGTAGACGGTCCAGAAGTAGGCGCGATTATGTGGGGTGCGGACGGCGGCGATGAGGCGTCGGACCTCGTCGATGGAAAGGACGTCGGGGAGTCGGTGTTCGCCGGGGATGCGGAGGCGTTTGAGTGTGGGCCAGTCCCGAGGGCAGGTGTGAGAATAGAAGAACTTGATACCGCTGTAGGCGATGCCGAGTGAGGCGGGAGCGAAGTGTCGGTCGTTCTTGAGGTGGAGGAGGTCGTCGCGGACGTGGTCCTCGGCGAGGCGGTCGGGGGGCGTGTGGAAGTGATCGGCGAGCATGCGGACGGAGCGGAGGTAGGCCCGCTGTGTGCTGTCGGAGAGCCCTGCGAGGTGGAGGTCGTGGGTCATGCGGAGTCGCAGCGCAGTGGCCATGGGATGGTCCTTTCGCGGAGGGAAGAAGGGAGATCCTCTGCGCCGGACGCTGGCTCAGCAAGGCGGCGAATGCCAGGGGGCGGTGGGATCGGCGGGAGAAGCGGAGACGGATCGCGGGCGTCGCGGTACACTGATGTGAGGCCATCGGGCCTGCCGCGCCAGCGGCTTACTTGAACGAGGCGATGCAGCGGACCCGCCTATCGGCGGGCCGCTGATCTTCGGCGTTAGGTTCCGAGGAGGTGCCGTGCGGTGGCTGCCGGGGATCGACGTGACGATTTCACAGCCGGACCTGATCGATGGGCTCGGCGACCGGTGTAGCCGCCCCGGCCTGACAACCTTGGACGCCATGCGCCTGAGCCGGCGAGTCGGCAAGGACTTCCTGCGCTCGCCGTTCTTCGACGCCGAGCGATTCCTGGTCTACTACGAGCGTCACGACTGCCCCCGGCTCAACCGGTTTCATCTGGTGCCCCGCGACGATTTGGTCGCGTTCCTCGATGACCGTATCCGGCCGGAGTGCATGCAGGGTGTGGACCTCATTATCACGACGTTCGAGATGGCCGAGTTCCTCCTCACCAGCCATGACGGGGACCTGTTCTACCGCCGGCCGTCGGAGTGGCCCACAACCGACCAAGGGCGGGCCTAAGGAAGCGATCCAGCGGGCCCGCCTGTCGGCGGGCCGCTGATCGTGTGCGTTAGGTGGCGCGGCGATACTTGCCCGAATGCGCCGGCATGAGGTAAGATTCGTCTGGGACACGCCGGACCAGGAGCCACGGTATGCAGACCATCAAGTTCGTCCACTGGCAGGACAGGGACGCCTTCCTCGGCTATCTGCTCGATTACCCCGATTACTGGACTCAAGGCGACTCCCTGGACGACCTGAAAGATCATCTGATCGAGCTGTATCGGGATCTTACCAGCGGCGAGCTCTCCGGCATCCGCAAGGTCGATGAGCTGGTGGTCCCGTGAAGCGCGTTGAGCTGGTCCGCACGATCGAGGAGTTCGGGTGCATGCTCGTCCGCCACGGTGGGCGGCACGACTGGTACCGCAACCCGATCACCGGGGTATCCCAGCCAGTCCCTCGACACCGCGAGATCAAGGACCATCTGGCGCGGCATATCATCACCATGCTCAGCAACCCATCGGATGAGGGTGCCGGGGACGACGTCTAACGATCGTGGATTGGAGTCGGCGCAGCCCGACCTCCAATCCATGTTCAAGAAGCCCCGTCGCCCCGACGCGGGCCGCTCGATAGGGTAAGGCTTCGCGATGATCAGCGGCGATCACCGCCGATGGCGGCTCTCAGCGAGCGCCGGCGCTCCCCGCGCCGGGGCGCATGCGGTTGGCAAGCGGTTCCCGCGACGACCATCTCGCCTCGCGATCGGCCCGCGGGAGGCAGCCGACCGGCCACTTTCCGGCCCCGGCGCGCACTCCGATCAGCCCGCGGTCTCGCCGCGGGGTTCGGCGGCCGCTCCGGATGCGAGGTGCTGATCTCATCGGCCTGGCTCGTGTCAAATGCCGCCGGGCCCGTCGCCGGCTCGTTCCCCAGCCACACCAACGGGCCGCCGCACGCCGGGCATCTCGGGCCCTCGGCCGAGGCTCGCCGCGGCTCGGCCCGGGCGGACCGGAGCACGAGGGCGTGCACTTAAAAAAGGACTGGCACTTTCCCGTTGCCGTGCGACACACTGGTTTCCAGATTGCATGTGCAACACTGACTACTTCTGACGTGTCACGAAATGCGCCTGTCCTTTTTGCACTCCTTTTTGCACTCGAGATAGATCAAAGAATGTTCAAACACAGACACACAGAGAAAAGAGGAGAAAACGATCGACGGCGAGGGCTCGTCTCGCCTCGGTCGAATTCTCTTTCCGGTCTCTGTGTCTCTGTGTCTCTGTGGTTCAAAGATTCTTGGTAACCGTCCAGTGCCTTGAAAAGGATGCGACGCTCTGACGACTTGCCCTGTAGGGGATCTCCCTATTATCTTCCGAGAACACCCAAAAGGACAGGCACTTTTCCCCCCGCCTTGCAACACCCAAAGAACACCCAAAAAGGACAGGTACTTTCCCGTTGCCTTGCGACAGATTGGCTGCCAGATTGCATATTCAATCCGGGCTGCTCCTGACAGGTCACGAAATGTGCCTGTCCTTTTTGCGCACACGCTCACTTTTTGCGCTCCAACCTCGTGGTGAAGTTCGGCGAGGGGTCTCATCTTTCTGGCCCCATCGACGACGAAGTCGCCATGTCATCAGCGGTTGCGGGAGCCGGAATTCCATCTGCGCCGCTTCCATGGTGATGGTGCCACTCATACAATAAGCGAGGCGCAAGTCGTATGCCAAACCGGCACACGATGGTTCAAGTTCCTTTTTGACAGCTCCTGAGATCGGTCGGCGGGCGAACGCCCGGACACCGGAGGCGGTCGCCGGCCGCGGGCCGGATCGGGTCCGGCCGCCGAGGCGGGCCGCTGTCGGAGAGGGCGACGTGCGGACGAACGGAGGGGTGGGGTTCTCGACCGAGGGGGTGGATGATGAGGATTCACCGGGTCGGCGCGGGTGTGGTGGCGGCAGTCGGGATGGGGCTGGTGACGATGGCCGCCGTCGCGCCGGCGGCCCTGGCCCAGGCCGGGGCCCAGGACCAGGCCAGGCTCGAGCAGAAGCACAAGCACGAGCTCCCCGAGGGCCAGACCCTGACCTACAGGGTGACCCGGAACGTGAACAAGGTCTGGATGTACGACCAGCTCGCGGTCCCCTTCCACTACGATTCCACGATCGTTTTCTCGGATGCGTACGGCAAGCGGGGGACCGACGCGAGCCTCCGGGTCCGGGTGAAGGTCGAGGGGCTCCAGGTCCATCTGAAGTTGGCAGGCCAGCTCGAGATGTCTTACGACTCGAGAGAGAACGCGGCCCGGTTCAACGATCCGTCGCTCGCGAGCCACGGCGAGCTGTGCAAGCTCATCGCGATGACGAACTACACGATCGTGCTCGACGGCCGGAACGAGGTGAAGGCGATCGAGGGCAGCCAGGCGATGATCGAGAAGCCCGGCAATCCGGACCTGAATCCCGATGTGCGCTCCGGGATCCGCGACCCGTTCTCGGCCGAAAAGGTCAAGGCCCGGTTCGAGAAAACAGGTCGCGGCCTGCTGAACGTCCTCACCCGGCCGGGCGACACGTGCGAGCGGACCGAGACCACGCCCGACGAGATGACGTTCCGCAAAAAATACGAATACGTCGGCACGGAGAAGAGGGGGGACAGGACCCTCGACAGAATCTCGGTGAAGGCGGTCGAGGTGCAGCTCAAGGTCGATCCCAACTCGCAGGAAGCGATGACGCCGACCGGGGCCGAGCTGAAGGTCCAGTCGCCGGTCGGGGTGATGCTCTTCGACCGCGAGACCGGGTGCCTCGTCGAGTCGCGCGAGAAGGTCCACGTCAGGGGTCCCGTGAGGTACTCCGACATGGGCCGGGAGGTGCTCGGCGGGATGGACGTGACCATCGAGTCGAGCGAGCAGCTCCTGCCCGCGGCGAAGCGAGGCCCCGCGCCCGGTCGACCGGGCCGCGCCAGGCCGGGTCGCGGGCGACGCCAGTGAGCGGCTGTGGAAGCAGAGATTCCGGATGACGGATTCCCTGTTCGGAATGGCATCGATCCTCTTCGATGGCGAAGCGGGTCGGGTCGGGAAAGTGAGTCGCGGACCGCTGGAATCCCAAAGAGAAAGAGGACAGGCACTTTTCCGCTGCCTTGTGATACGCTGGCCGCTAGGCTCTGTCTGGCAAACCCAACAAGCGGAGATACCTCTCGATCATGGCGACCAACCAGAACGCCAGGTAGTTGACCGCCAGCTTCTCGTATCGCGTGGCCAGCCGACGGCATTCCTTGTACCAGCCCACGGCCCGTT
>DAIDHB010000048.1 GCA_027452145.1 Planctomycetales bacterium | reverse complement strand
CGATCGCAGGCATTGCGGCCAGCGGTCCCCCTCGCCCCAGGGCGTGCCCCTGTCCTTCGGCATGGGGATCCGGTCCATCACGGCCAGGCGGCCGCGGGCCCGGGCCTTGATCACGGCGCGCTTCCGCCTCTTGTCGTCGGGCTCGGCCTTCATCGGCGTGCCTTCTTCCCCCGGGCCCTGGCGATCTGCCGCTTCACGTACGCGAGCTCGTCCAGCCGGTCGCGGCGGGAGTCGTCGATCGCGTCGTTCCGGGCGCCCCACTTCGCGTCGTAGTGCCGCAGGTCGGCCTTCACGTTGTTGAGCTGCTTCCGCATCCCGGCCAGGCTGCGGGCCCTCGCCGCCCGCTCGGGAGTGCCGCGGCCGGGCGCCTTCGCGGGCGTCGGCGCGGCCTTCCGCGCCGGCGTGGCCTTCGCCGCCGCGGCGCGCCGGGACCGCAGCTCGGCCGCCTGCCGCGACCGCTCGGCCCCCGAGAGCCCCCGCTCCGCCCGCTTCTGCCAGACCTGGGCCTTCAGCTCGTTCCCGGCCGTCGCGTGGTCCCGTGCGAGGCCCTGGGCCCGCGCCTTGGCCCGGCACCGCGCCAGCACGGTGAAGATCTCCGCCGGGACGCCGCCGCCCTTGCGGCCGCGGACCCAGACGGACATCGCCTGCGAGCACGCTGGGTCGCCGGTCTTCGACCGGGCCGACGTGAGCTGGCCGGATCCGCCCCGCCTGAGCGCGACCGCACCCTTCATTCCCCGCGGCATGACTCGCAGCCCCCCCCGCACTTGCAGCGCTTGCGGGCCCTCGCCTTGGCCTTCGCCCGCCGCTGGACGTCGAGCGCGATGGCGATCGCCTGCTTCCGCGGCTTGCCGGCGGCCTCCTCGCGGGCGATGTTGGGGCCGACGGCCTTCTTACTCGCGCTCTTCTTCAGCGGCACGGGAATACTCCGGCTCGTAGGTCGCTGTGAGCTCGACCGCGAAGTGATAGGTGTCCTGCCCGTTGCCCCAGGTGACCGCGTAGAGGACGTGATCCGGCCGCACGTTGTAGCCGACGACCATCCCGCGGAGCGGCTCGTCCCTCATCCGCAGGTAGACGAAAGACCCGATGGGGAAATCGATCTCGCGGACGTCGTCGCCCAGGTGGACCCGCATCGCGTCAGTCGCCTCCGCCGTCGGAGTCGCCGCCCGTCGGCTGGCCGTCCTCGCCGCCCTGGTCATCGTCCTCGCCGTCGGTGTCGAGCATCCCGGGCAGGATCGGCGTCGGCGTCGCCACGCCGGCCAGGGGGTCGATCCCCAGCGCGGCGAGCTGGTCGTTCTGGGCCTTCACCTTGGCCAGCAGCTCGAGCGCCTCAACCTCGCTGAGGTCCTGGCGCTCGGTCAGGATCATCACCTTCGACGCGAACCCCTTGGCCAGGCGGTTGTCGTCCTCGCGGTCGCGCTCGGGCCCGGGCAATTGCACGAAGAGCTGGGGCCAGCGGACCTGGAACTGCCAGTCGCCCAGGAGATCGAACAGGCGCCCCGCCGGATTGCCGTGGCCGTTGGCCGCCAGGTGGGCCGCGGTGACCTGGATCGCCTTGTACGCCGCACGGTCCTCGTACGATGCCCATTCGCCCCGCCGCCCCTCAACCCAGGCCAGAAGCGGGAGCTGCTCGGACTGGAGCGAGATCCCCGACCGGGCCCCCGACTGGATCATCCGGATGAGCACCGGCGGGACGCCGTGCATCTCCAGCGTGTGGTCGAGGTAGAAGTTCAGGTCGGTCCAGTCGACGGCCACGAAGCCCAGGTCGGGCAGGAGGAACGAGAGCGTCGGCGGCGCCCCATTGCCGCCCAGGTCCTCGTTGTTGGGCATGACCATGAAGTCGCCCGGCTTGATCTCCGTCGGTGGCGTCCACGCCGGGTCGACATTCGTGGCCAGGCCCACCGGCCGGCCGAGATAGAAGATCGAGTCGCCCAGGCGGTCCAGGCGTTCATTCACGTGCTCGTTGAGCTGCTTGAGCCCGTGGCCCGGGCCGTTCGTGCTGAACCGCTGGGTCGGGAAGTGCCAGTGCGCGAAGGCGAAGGGGAGGATCCCCTCGCCGTCGGGCGTGCGGTAGGGGTTGGCCCTGCGCCCCAGCTCGTGATAGGCCGCCCCGCCCCAGGCCGGGTGTTCGTAGCCCTTGGCCGTGACGAAGGTGACGATCTCCTCCTGCGTGTACAGCCGGAGCCGTCGCTGGTTATCGTAGGTGTCGAGCACGCCCACGCCGACCGGCTCCATCGGGTCGTCGGGGTCGTGCCACACGGTGATCTCGTCGGCCCCCCACAGCGTGATCCGCAGCGGATTGTTCGGGTCCGTCGTCCCCTCGAACTTCCACGCGCAGAACCCGCCGATCAGGGTCAGCTCGTCGGCCCGCTTCCACTTCGGGCCCATCGCGTTGGACTTGTAGGTCTTATCGAGCCAGTCCGAGGCGCCCGGCTGGGCCAGCTTGCGGGTCGGCTGGGCCTTGTAGAGGTTGCGGCACAGGATGTCGACCACGCGGCCGAACACCCGCGACGTGCGGCGCGTCGAGCCGCTCTTCCAGCGCCCGTCCTTGGTCTTCGTGGGGTATTCCTCGAACCGCCCCTCCGCGAACCGGAGGTTGTCGTAGGCGTCCTGGAGCCGGTCCTTCTCGTTGGGAAGGCCGGCCAGGACCTCGGCCTCGATGTCTTCCGGGTCGATCGCCATCGGGTGCGTTCAGCTCGCTCGGTCGGCGGGTCGTTCGGTCGGTCGGTCGGTCGATCAGCGGGCGTTGCCGGCCGAGCACAGCGCGATGGCCTGCTCGAGGTTGCCCAGGCCTTCCATGTCCGAGCTGCCGACGGTCGGCTGGCTCGCGCGGCCCATCTGCCGCTGGAGGTCCTTGAGCTTGGCGACGGCCGTGTTCCGCTCGGCGCGGGCCAGGTCGCGTTCGTCGGTCAGGCCGGAGATCCCCGCGCGGAGCGTGGCGAGCTGTTTCTCCAGCTCCCGGATGCGGGTGTCCGCCGCGTCGCCCTCGGCCTTCATCTGCTCGATCCGCCGGGCCTGGGCCTCGAGGATGGCCTCCCCGCCCTCGGCCTTCGGCTCGTGCGTCTTCTTCGCCTCGCTCATGGCGGTCTCCCGGTTAATTGACGAACGCAAAGGTCATCATCAACGCATCAAGAAAGTTGGGCGAGAACTTGAGCCGCTTCACGAACTCGGCCTTCGCCTCCAGCGCGATCTGCCCCGCGTCGTTCAGGCCGTAGCGGCAACTCGACAGCTCCTTGCGGAACCGGTCGACCATGGGCCGCGGGATCGCGAACGGCTTCTGGGGCAGGTAGACGAGCCCGCCCGCGTCGGGGCCCGGCGCCTGCCACTGGAGCCGGCTGCCGCCGCCCTGGCCGTCGGGCCGCGGCGTCCCGCGGTTCGGGTCCAGCCGCCGGCGGAGCTGCCAGGCGGCGGCGGAGCGGAGGTTGGCGAACTTCGGGCCGCCCGGGGCGAATCCCTGATAGCCGCGGGCCCCGACGATGCCGACCTGGCGGAGACGGTTGTCGAAGTCTGTCCCCACGCCGACGGCGTCGTACACGACGTGCGGGGCCAGGACGCCGTATTCGAGCTGGCAGAGCCGGACCTGGCGGGCGAGCTCCTCCATGTCCCAGCGGTTCGAGTGCCGCTCGTGCAGCACGCCGTTGTCGTCCCTCGCGACGATCTGCGAATCGTCCCCCTCGTTTCCCTTGGCGATGTCGACGCCCAGGCGGATCGGGCCGGAGCGGACATGCACCGTGCGGGCCGCCAGCTCGAGCCAGCGCATCGGGAGGAGCGCCTGGTCCAGCTCGCCGGGGAACCGGGCCTCGACGTGGCTGGCCCACCAGAGCGAATCCTCGCCGTAGTCGTATCGCGCCGACTCCAGCCACGTTTGATCGGCCATGCCCCGCCGGCTGCGCTCGAGGTGGATGTCGGGCGACTCGGTCGACGGGATGCGGATGACGTTGACGTGCGGATTCTCGGCCGAGTTCTCGACCAGGTCGAAGAACCGCCCCTCGGGCCGGAGCGGGTTGCCGAGGTACAGGTACTTCGACGGGTTCAGCGAATCGATCGCCTCCAGCACGGCCGGGTGGACGCCCGACGCCTCGTCGATCACCGCGAGCAGGTCGCCGGCGTGGCGTCCCGACTTGGACTCGACCGAGCCCTGCCCATAGCCCTCGATCGCCCAGTCGGGTCCGAACTCCAGCGTCAGCCCGGAGAACTTGCCGCCCAGGGGCACGCCGCGGTTGGCGGCCGACTGGTGCCCCCGGACGACCTCCTTCCACACGACGTTCGAGAGCTGGCCCATCGTCGGCGCGGCGACGACCGCCCAGCTCCCCGGGTGGAGGGCGGCGAACCAGAGGAGCGAGACGGCGGCGAATCGGCTCTTGCCCACGCCGTTGCCCGTCGGGCAGACCGTCGTCCGGTACTTCACCAGGCTGTACCCCATCTCACGCTGCCGCCACCACAGTGGGTCCCAGGCCAGGATGGTCTCATTGAACCGCGCCGGGTCCGCCAGGCAGGCCGCCAGCTCGGCCCCGATCGCCGGCTGCATCTCCGCCGGGATCGGCCGGGTGACCTTCCGCCGGCGTCTGTTCGTATCGCCTCGCACGCTCGGCCATTTCTCGCACGATCTCGGAGACCGACCCGGCCGACTCCTGGGCCGCGGCCTGGACGTTCAGCCCCCACAGGTCCCGCATCCGGTCCATCGCTTCCATCGCCGCGGCCAGGTAGCGGGGATCCCCGGTCTGGTCGACGACCTCGGTCTTCTCGATGTCCTCGGACTTCGGATTGGCCCCGCTGGCGACCACGCGGTTCCGCGGCTGCTTGCTCTTCCGCCAGGCCCGGAGACTCTCGTCGATGAGGTGTTCGAGCTGGCCCGTCTGGGTGACCTTCTGCCGCTCGACGCTGGCCGCCAGCCGCTTCAGCTCACGCTTCTCGACGCGGTCGAGGATCAATCCCACGGCCCGCCGGGTGACCCCGAGCCGCCGGGCGATCCGATCGTGCGTGAGGCCCTTGCACCGGAGCTCCCACGCGGTCGCCTCGCGGTCGAGGACGGTCTCACGGTTGGGGCGGTTTGCCGGCATCGCGCCATGCCTTCTCGTCCTCGGGCGTCCACACGGGGAGGGCGACCAGCTCGTCGCGGGGCTTGCCGTCGGCGTCGACGATCGTCACTGCCCGTTGGGCGAGGAACTCGACGAAATCGTCATCCAGTTCCGAAGGGCGGAGCCGTCGAAGCATCGATCACCTCAGAGTCCGAACGCCGCGGCCGCGCGCCGCATCTTCTGGCCCACCCGCGCGAACAGCGACGGCTGCTTTGCGGGCCGCGGGCCGGCCGCCGCGGGGACGCCGCCCATCCGCTTCGGCAGCAGCACGGCGCCGGCGAACCGCCGCGGGCCGCCCGGCCCGGAGCGGGCGACGGTGCCGTTCGGCAGCCGCCCCAGGCCCGCGCGGGTGCCCGTGTAGCCCTTCTTCGAGCCGAGCTTGCGGGTCTGCCGCTGGCGCTCGCCGGCGGAGCCCGCCATCGGCCGGAACTGCTGGCCGCCGACCTTCGGGATCCGGCCGGCCATCGGGCCGCCGGGGGTCGCGGCGCCGGTGGTGACGCGCATGCGAACCGTCGCCATGCGGAACGCGCTCATGGGTTTGCCGCCTCCGCCGCTCGGGCCTTGATCTGCTGGATCTGCTCGGGCACCCAGACCCAGCCGTGCTGCTGGGCCAGCGCCTTCACGGCCTTGCCGCCCCCGACCACAAGGAAGAGAGGAGATTCTGACCCCGACCACTCCTTCGCGATTTCCCACTCGGGGAGGAGGGAATCGGGATCTCCGGCATGCGCGCGGCTCGAATAACTCCGCCACCCTCGAGGCACCCCCAGAAGGTTGACTGGGCAATCCCCTCCGCCAGGGCAAGGACAGTGAAGACGGGCGTCCACGTTGAGATCGACGAAGAGCCGCAGGCCCAACTGTTGCCAGTAGCGCCCGAGCCATCTTCGACGAAAGACACCCCACAGGGCATGAGCCATTGGGGTCTGATCGGTGGTGCTGAAGTTGGGCTCACAGATCGCTCCCGGTCCCGAGGCGGCCACCCGGTTCGGCCGCTTCCACAGGCTCTCGAACTTGGCGTCCGCGGTGTAGAAATGCCACGTGCCGGGCATCGGCCGGCGGTGCCCGATCGACCCCCAGGTCCACACCGGGTACGGGACGGATTCCGCCTGCATCTCCGGGAGCAGGCAGGGCACGTCCCACGGGTTGTCGCTGGGCCAGATCGAGTCCAGCGGGACCGTGACCTCGGCCTCGCGGTCCTGGCCGTCGGCCCGGGCCTCGCCGGGCGCCTCGCCGCTGCCGGGATTCAGCATCGAGGACGCCCGGGAGACCTGGTC
>DAIDHB010000047.1 GCA_027452145.1 Planctomycetales bacterium | reverse complement strand
ACCGGCATCACGCTGAAGATCAGCGCCTCGGATCCGGCCGGCACCGGCGGCAGCGCGGCGTCGGGGGTCGAGAAGGTCGATGTCTTCGACGCCGAGGACGGCGGTGCGTACACGCTGCTGACGACGCTGAGCCCGACGTCGCCGGCCGCCTCGTACTCGGGCCAGGTCTCGTTCACCGGCCAGTCGGGCCATTCGTACTCCTTCTACAGCACCGCGACGGACACGGCGGGCAACGCCCAGGCCACCCCCACGTCGGCCCAGGCCACCATCAAGTTCCTCTCACCGCTCGCGATCAGCTCGGTCGAGACCATCACGCCGAATCCGCGCAACTCGGCGGTGAGCTCGGTGCAGGTGACGTTCAGCGAGGCCGTGGACACCGCGAGCTTCTCCTCGGCCGCGCTGGGGCTGACCGACAACGGCACGGCCGTGACGCTAGCCGGCGGGCTGTCCTTGACGCTGGTCTCGGGCACCACCTACCAGGTGAATGGCCTGTCGGCCTACACCAGCCCCGAGGGTGCCTATGTCCTCACGATCAACGCGGCGGACCTGAAGGACCCCTCGGGGAATGCGGGCAGCGGCACGATGTCGACGAACTGGTTGACGGATACGACGCCGCCCACGAGCAGCGTGAGCGCCCTGGCGAAGGTCGGCACGAGCCTGAGCTTCCCGGTGACCGTCACCGGCACGGACCCGGCGGGCGCGAACGGCAGCACGGCCTCGGGGATCGCCGACTTTACGCTCTATTACTCGACGAAGGGCGTTTCGGGCCCGTGGACCCAGTGGAAGTCGCCGCTCCCGCCCAGCTCGACCACTGGCGGCACCTCCTCGGTCACCTTCGACTTCGTCGGCCAGAGCAACACCATTTACAGCTTCTATAGCACGGCGACCGACGTCGCCGGCAACACCCAGAAGTCGCAGCCGACCATCGAGGCGCAGACCTACCTGCCCGACCTCACGCCGCCGACCGCCTCCATCAGCTCGGTCAGCGCCGATGCCAACGGCCGATTCACCATCGATGTGACGGGGGCGGACCAGGGCGGCAGCGTGCTGACCTACTTCGAGGTCTTCGCCGAGACCGGCGCCGGCGGCTTCACCCAGGTCGGGCCGGCGATCCCGGCTGGTCCCGCCGATGCGTCGGGGAACTCGACGGCCACGACGACCTTCCTCAGCGCGGCGAGCTACGGCGTGAGCAACAGCTACCAGTTCTACGCCATCGCTTTTGACGCGGGAGGCCAGCAGGGCTCGTCGGCGACGGCGCCGATCGCCAGCCTGGACAACAAGACATTCACCCAGCCGTCGGCCCTCGGAGTCTCGGGCCTGACGGTCGAGGACGGCGCGGTCGAGCGGTCCTATATCCGCTACCTCACCATCAACTTCAATGAGGCCGATCCGACGGACCTCAAGAACATGGTGAACGGGTCGGAGATCACCCTCTCGCAGAACAATCTCAACAACAACGGGACTCCGGTCGCCGTGCCGCTCACGTCCAGCATGATGACGGTCGCGGGCGGATCCATAACCATCGACTTCGGGACCGCGGGGCTCGGTGGTGCCGCGAACACTCCGGCGGCCAACGGCTACTACACGCTGGACGTCACCACGCCCGATGGGACGAAGACGGCGCTGAATTTCTACCGGCTGCTCGGCGACGTGACGGGGAACGGGACCGTGGACCAGTCGGACGTTACCGCCGTCAGGAGTCTGATCGGCAAGTCGGCGCCGTCGGGCTTCATCGCCCTGAACAGCGATGTCAACGGAGACGGCCTCGTCAACGCCATCGACGCGTTGATCGACGCCCGCCAGAAGGGGCAGCAGCTCAACTCGTCGCTCCAGGCGACGCTGGCGACGCCCGGCGTCATCGTGGCCTCGCCCGCCGCGATCCCCTCGTCGTCGTGGACGGCGACCCCGGCCGGCGGCTTCGACCTGGTCCAGGCGATCACCGCCGCCGAGCAGGACAAGAACGCCAGCGAGACGATCGACGTGCCTCAGGGGACGTACACAGTCAACGATCTCACGCTCCAGAGCCTGAACGCGGGAGTGCCGAAGAAGACGCTCGAGATCCAGCCGACGGGTGCCGGTCCGGTGGTGATCACCGGCGGCGGCGCGAGCCGCGTCTTCCAGGTCGCCAACTCCGTCAAGGTGGTCTTCAAGAGCGTTGCCATCGAGCACGGCAAGGCTTCGGACGGCGGCATGGTGGGCGGGACCGCTGCGCTGGGCGGCGGTCTGCTGATCGACGGCGGCAGCGTGTCACTGAGCCACGCATCCGTTCTGAACAACTCCGCAGTCGGGATCGACGGGGCGGCGGGCAAGCCCGCCAAGACGTTCGGCAAGGCCGGGGGAGCTGGAAGCAAGGCCGCCAACGCCGACGGCGGCGGGATCTACCTGGCGTCCGGGACCCTGAAGATCACCGATTCCACGATCTCGGGGAACGTCGCTCAGGGCGGTAAGGGCGGCAAGGGCGGCACGGGCGGCGGCGCCGGAGTGGCGGGGGCCGACGGCAGCGCCGGCGGCAACGGTGCCAGGGGGGCCGACGGCATCAACGGGACCGGCGGCAACCCCGGCGGCGCGGGGGTGACGGGCAGCTCGGGTATCCTGGGCGGCGCAGGGGGGGCGCCCGGGGTGGG
>DAIDHB010000046.1 GCA_027452145.1 Planctomycetales bacterium | reverse complement strand
GGTCAAGAGCCTGGGAGGCGACTTCTCCCAGTTCCAGTCGAGCCTCCAGGAAGCGGGGATGACGATCACCACCTCGAGCGCGTATTACGGGCTCGTGGACGGGTGGGCGCCGATCAATGAGTTGCCGACCATCGCCACGATGGCCCAGACTCAGAGCGGCCAGCCCATGTATTACCCGGTCTATCACTATCAGGGCCAGGCGAACAACGAGGCCCAGCATGCGATGTACGCTGACGTGGCGGCCTCGCAGTACAACGTCTCGGGCCAGGGCGTGACCATCGGCGTCATCTCGGATAGCGTGAGCCAGTATAACGGCGGGCTCCAGGACTCCTACAAGACGGGCGACCTGAATTCCGCGCAGCCGGTCAACGTGCTCGCCGACGGTCCGACAGGGAGCACCGACGAGGGCCGGGCGATGCTGGAGAATATCCACGACATCGCGCCCAACGCCAACCTCGCCTTCAGCGCCGCCGTGCCCGCCGGCAGTCAGCAGCCCGGCGACCTGGCGATGAGTCAGTCTGTCCTCGCCCTGGCCAATACCGCGAAGTCGAACATCATCGTCGATGACATCTCCTTCCCCGACGAGCCCCTTTTCCAGGACGGCCTGATCTCCCAGGCCATCAACACGGTCACCCAGCAGGGCGTCTCGTACTTCAGCGCGGCCGGCAACCAGGCCAACGGCGGATACCTGTCGCAATTCCGGTCGGCGAGCGGCACGATCGCGAGCATCGGCACCGGCACGTTCATGAATTTCAACCCGAACGGCGGCACGCTGCTCCAGATGCCGATCACGACCACCGCGGCCAGCGTCCCCCTCGTCTTCCAGTTCGACCAGCCCTACCAGATGCAGGAGCCTGCCGGCGATCCCAACGCGGTGTCGTCGAACATGAGTTTCTACCTGCTGGATTCCAGCGGCAACATCGTCGCTTCCAGTACGACGAACAACGTGGCGGCCCAGGCGCCGATCCAGATGCTGAATACCCCGAGCACTCCGGGGACCTACTACGTCGTTATTCAGCTCGTGTCGGGGCCGGCGCCGGGCCACGTTGAGTTCTACAACTCGGACGACAGCAACTCCCTTACGGTGTCGCCCCAGTTTGGCAGTGCCGGCGGGACGTTCTATCCGACGTCCGCCGGCCACGAGACCGCGGCCAACACCATCGGCATCGGGGCGACCCCGTGGTGGGCGACTCCTCCCGCTCCCTATCTGAACCAGACCCCGCTGGCCTCGGAGCCTTATAGCTCGGCCGGGCCAGGCGAGTACACGCTCACTCCGGACGGTGCTCCGCAGACCCCGGTGATCGTGCAGAATCCCGCGGTCACCGCGCCGGACGGCGGCAACACGTCGTTCTTCATCCCGGGCGCCGTCATCGACACCAGCGCCTCGCCACCGTACGTCCCCGGCCAGCCGTCCACCTCGACCAACCTGTCGCAGCCGAACCTCCCCAGCTTCTTCGGGACCTCTTCGGCGGCGCCCAACGCCGCCGCCGTCGCTGCCTTGATGAAGCAGCTCGTCCCGTCGCTGACCCCCACCCAGATCCGGGCGGGACTGATCGCCTCGGCCTCCACGCCGCTCAACGGCTCGACCACCGGAACGTGGGATCCTGAGGGCGGCTACGGCCTTATCAACGCCGTGAAGGCCCTGAACGCAGTCAGCAACCTGAGCGTCGTCACGACGTCGCCAGGCCAGGGCACCACCATCACTTCGGCGCCGACGGATATCCAGGTCACCTTCAACAAGGCGGTGAACACCAGCACGCTCTCGGCCTCCGACCTGTCGTTCTCGGCGGCCCCGGCGGGCGTGAGCGTCGTGGTGGGCGCGCCGTTCGCCGTTACCACCAACGGCGTCGTGTCGACCTCGGTCTTCGACTTCCCCGTGACATTCGTCCGGACGCCCGGCTCCACGGCGAACGGGGCCTACACCTTCGCGGTGCAGAGCCCCAGCGGCGGCCCGACGGTCGTCTCGGTCGACGGCAAGGACCTCCTCGGCTCCGGGTCGATCAGCTTCAGCCTCGCCGACACCACCGCCCCGGTGGTCACCAATACCAGCATCGACGGCCGCGTCATCACGATCCAGTTCAGCAAGCCGCTCGACCCGAGCACCGTCACCCTCTCCAACTTCCTGGTGCTGCGGCAGAATGGCAACCCGGTCTGGCCGCCCACCGCGAGCACCCTGGGGAACTACTTCGACCTGAGCAACGACCCGCGGGCCACGATCAGCTATAACCCGGCCAACGACACGGTGACCCTGGACTACAGCGCCCTGCCGCAAACCGAGCTTCCCTCGGACAGCTATGCCATCGCGGTGCAGACGGGGACGGCCAACGGGACTGGCGTGACCGACATCGTCGGCAACCTGCTCGACGGCTACTACACCGGCAGCTTCCCCACCACCGCCTTGAACGGCGGTCCCTACGACTTCATCCAGAACCTGGGCTACGAGGCGCTCCAGGCCCCGACGATCACCACGTTCACGATGTCGCCGACGAGCGACACCGGAGTCGCGGGCGACCAGAACACCAGCAACAGCCAGCCGCAATTCATCGGCCAGGTCTACGTGCCGTTCCCGGGCTCGATCTCCGGCGACCAGGTCTACGTCCAGTTCAGCGGCGACAACGGGGGCGCGACCACCCTCGCCGTCGGCGGCGGCGGCCGCGGCTACACCGGCGCCTACGACGTCTCGGCGACGACCAATCCTTCCGGCTCGTTCACCATCACGGCTCCGGTGCTCCCCGAGGGCTTCCAGACGGCCGTCGCCGTCGTGGTCGGCCAGGCCGACCTGCCGCCGCTGCCCGGCTACGCGGGCTCGGCCGCCGACGCCTTCCGGATCGACAAGACCTCGCCGGAGATCACCGGCGCGTCGTTCACCCAGGGCGGCGCCGCCCTGCCGCTGCCCAACGGCCCCCAGCCCAACATCACGAATCTCTCCAGCCTGAGCACCCTGTCGCTCCAGGTGATCGACCCGGTCAATCCGCAGGCCGCGCCCCTGGGCACGCCGCAGGCGGTCCAGTTCAGCGCGCTGGATCCCACCACGGCCTCGAACGTCAGCAACTATTCGCTGGTCAACGTCACGACCAACACCGACGAGTCGCAGTACGTCGCCACGGCGACCTTCGTCGCCACGGCGCCCACGGTCAATGCCGCCGGCTACATCACGTCTTTCAACGGCTACATCAACCTGACCTTCAACGCCGGCCTGCCGACCGGCACCTACGAGTTCGTGGCCCACACCCACGAGCTCCAGTACCCCGGCATCACCGACGCCGCCGGCAACTACCTCAACGACACGACGGTCGCGGGCGAGGGCACCAAGGACTTCATCCTCAACCTCGCCATCCAGACCACGCCGACCTACATCACCAGCATGGCGATGGAGAGCAGCTACTCCCCCAACGGCTCGACGGTCGTCGGCGGGGCCCAGTCGTACTACGAGCTGCCTCCGGCCTCGGGCAAGAATACCCGCGACAACGTCGCGGCGCCGCCGACCACGTTCGTGGTCGATCTCTCCAACCCGATCCCGTACGCCAACTACACGCCGGACCTGCTGCTGGTCCGATCGGCGAACTCGCCCACCGCCGCGTCCGACGGCGACTTCGGCACGCTCGGCCAGGGCGGTCTGGGCACCACCGGCAGCGGGTTCACGGTTGTCCCCGGCACCTCGGTCGCCCTGTACAATTACGACCCGACCACCGGCAGCTCGACCGCGGTCCAGTCCGGCGGATCGGGCAATCGCCTGGTCCTGACGATCCAGGCCGGCACGGCCCTGCCCGCCGACGTCTATCGGCTCTACATGCCGAACCAGCTCGAGCCCAACGGCGCTGACACCCGCATCTTCGACATCTACGGACACCAGCTCGACGGCCAGTTCCTCGGCACACCGACCTCGCAGAACAGCCCCGACTTCCCGGGTGCGACGGTCACGCTGCCGGAGTACCAGAATCAGTTGTCCGACGGCACCATCCGCATGAACGACATGAGCGGGACCGGCAACCCCGGCGGTGCGTTCATGACCGGGTTCAGCGTCGTGCCTTATGGCAACGTCGTCTACGCCCGCCCCGGCTTCACCGAGAACCCGCTGCTGCCCAACGGCCTGGGACTCTCCAACGGCAGCCTGGCCGCGCCGTACCCGGTGCTCGCCCCCGAGGGCGATCCGAATACCGCGCCGGCCAATCCGACCCACGACCCCAACGGCGGCCTGAACAGCCCGACCTTCTTCCAGCCCGGTAATTTCAACCTCTCCTACGACTACAGCGGCATCGGCACGTTCCAGCAGTCCGCTTTCTACGCCGCCTCGCAGCTCGCGTACAAGGGCCCGGTCGTGGTGGTGGCCGAGGCCGGCCTCCCCTCGCGCGACCCGCTCAGCGGATCGATCAACCAGCCCAGCTTCTCGCTGATCAACCCCGCGGGCAACGCCGACGCCGGGGCCTCGGTCCCGTTCAACACCACGCTGGTGATGCAGGCGGGATCGGCCCTGAAGTTCCAGGGCACCGCGCTCTTCGTCCAGAACCAGGGCAGCGCCTTGCAGGCCCAGGGCACGACCGCGAATCCGGTGTACTTCACCAGCTACAACGACTCGAGCGTCGGCGGCCAGACCAATGGCAACTCCGACACCAACCCGCACGCCGGCGACTGGGCGGGCATCGTCTTCCGGAACTTCGACTACGCGGTGACGCAGCCGTCCAGCTTCCCGGTCGTCGCCGGTCAGACGACGGGAGCCCTGATCGGACCCAACGGCGGTAATGCGATCTCCGGCGCCCAGGACGCGATGTCGATCATCGACAACGCGGTGATCCGTTACGGCGGCGGCACCGTCCCGCTTGGCACGAGCCAGTTCTACAGCGGCATCACGCTGTACAACTCGCGCCCCACGATCGCGAACTCCAGCATCACCAACATCGGCGGAACCGGCGGCACCGTCGGCGCCATCGGTGCCGACTTCAACTCGCTCCGCGAGGACGACACCGCCCGCGGCCCGCTGATCCGCAACGTCACCGTGCAGTCCGACAACATCAACGGGTTCTACCTGTTCGCCGAGCCCAACGGCATCGCCGAGCCGACCGACGCGATGCCCTACCCGACGAACCCGACGTCGCTGGGCGGGGCCGTCAACTACACGATGGCCGTCCCCCTGCCCGTGGTGGTCACCTCCCAGATCTTCGTCGGGCAGCAGCTCCTGGAGAACACCGGCGGCGACACCCAGGAATTCGGCGACCGGCTGTACATCCAGCCGGGCTCGATGATCAAATTCGACAAGGGCGCCGGCCTCGACGTCGTCAGTCCGCAGGCCAGTCTCAACGTCGGCACGCGGTCCTACATCAACGGCTTCGACCAGAACCCCGGCTACAACCCGAACTCGCCGGGCTTCGTGGCCCCGTCGGCGTCCGATCCCACCGTCCTGTTCACAACGATCCACGACGACACCGCCACGACACCGTTCGTCCCCGCGATCAACGTCACGGGCGAGGCGGTGACGCCGACGCTCACGTCCGGCATGTGGGGCAGCGTGGGAATTCTCACCGGCGCCAACGTGGTGATCAACGCGGCCACCTTCCAGTACGGCGGCGGGGCCGTCAACACCCAGCAGTTCACCCTCGACTCGCAGTCGGTGCTGGCGTTCATCACCGGCATCGCCGTCTCGACGTTCCCGCTGCCGAACGACTGGAATCCGGCCGCCGGCACCCATGCCTACATCACGAATAACAACTTCTATCACAACTTTGACGCGGCCATGCAGATCGAGCCGAACGGCCTGCTCGCTGGCAACCCGCTCACACCGCTGGAGTCCGGCCATCCGTTCTTCCGCGGCAACGTCATGGTCGGCAACGGGATCGACGGACTCTCGGTGGTGACCAACCGCTTCTACGAAAGCACAGCGAACACCAACTGGACTTACGTCGGCCCGACCGAACGGGCCGGCGGGCAGGGCTACGTCAAGCAGACGGTGAACGCGGTCTGGGATGCCACCGACCTGACCTACGTCCTCGAAGGTACGGTCGTCCTGGGGCCGGCCTTCTTCCGGCTGGCCGGTAGCGGCGCCAACAACGTCCTCCCTCAGCCGAACACCACGACCTGGAGCGCCGAGCCCAATCCCACGGTGACGCTGACGATCCAGGCCGCCCTGCCGGGCACGGTGCTCGCCGACGGCTCGACGATCCCCAGCCCCGGTCAGTCGGTCATCGTCAAGATGCTCAGCGACTTCACGCCCCTCAACTCCGGTTCGCTGGCCACCCCAGGCGCGGACGCCGCGCTCGGCGAGAGCGCCGGTGCCGGCTTCATCGCGGGCGTGGATAACGGCGTCGATCCGCCGACCGGCGCTCTCATCGACCCGGGTGCCTACAGCGAGATCCGCATCCTGGGCATCCCCGGCAACGCGACCACCGGCCAGCAGCGGGTGCCGGTCATCATGACCTCGCTCCGCGACGCCACCGTCGGCACGACCGTCCGCGGCGTCCAGATGTACAACATCGCCGAGAACATCCCGTTCTATACCCAGTACATCAATCAGGGGGCCTCGCTCAGCACCCCGGCGCCGGGCGATGGCGGGTACATCATGATCGGCGGCAACTCGATGACCGAGTACTCGCCGACCAACCCGTTCGACGGCAGCATCATCAGCAACGCCGACATCAGCTACATGACCAGGATCGATGTCTCAGGCGGCGGGATCCTCAACACGTTCAACAACATCTCGGGCGCCACGGGCCCGCCGACTCTCTCCAACGCGAGCTGGTGGGACCAGCTCACCGGCTACCTCGCGCCGGTGAACCAGTTGAACGCGGCGATGTCGTTCACCGTCGCCGACTCCAACCTCACCGGCTTCAAGGATGCGGCGATCTTCGCCCACCCCGGCCCCGCCGGCTCGATCGTCTTCGACTGGACCGGCCCGAACGGGTCCATCGCCACCACGCCCGCGGCGCCGGCCCGCAATCCGCTGCTCGGCGAGCCGGTGTACCTGTACCTGTACAACAACACGATCACCGACTCTGGTCAGGGCGTTCACATCAACGCCACCACGGGCGCCGACAGCACGGGGACGAGCGTCTTCGAGGCGGTGATCCTCAACAACACCTTCTACGGCGACACGTACGGCATCCAGACCGAGGCCCCGGCCCACACGGGCAACCCCGACAACTCGCTCTCGTCGGTCGACACGCTGGCGATGAATAACATCTTCGTCAACTCGTCCGCCGACGCCGTGGACATCGAAGGCCAGGCCGGCTTCAGCCAGCTCCAGTACAACCTCTTCAACAACAACGGCACGAACATCGTCGCGACGACGAACGACGCCGACTTCGGCGGCAACCAGTTCCCCATCTTCGGCGATCCGCAGTTCGTCGGCCCCGTCGGCTCGGGCGACGCCACGTCCCAGAATTACGAGCTCAAGTCGACCTCGATCGCCATCGACGCCGGACGCAGCGAGATCGGGCCGGTGGCCGGCGGCAACGCCATCTATCCCGGCACGACCTACACCTACACGAACGGCCAGTTGATCGGCACCCGCACCAACCCGTACGCCCTGCCGAGCAGCCCGACCCAGGAGTATCCGGGCAAGAACGATCCGTTCGGCGACTTCGGCTTCGGGTTCGGCTTCGGCACGATCGCGGGCGGCATGGACCCCCGCCAGATCGTCACCCTCCCTGGCAGCGGGCTTTTCAGCTTCCCCGACCAGTGGCAGCCCGTCCTCCCCGGCACCGCGAACAGCTATTCCGGGCCGTCGTCCAACGCCAACACCTACAACTACCAGTCCTACCAGGGCATCCGAGACATCCTCGGTTACATCCGCTACCCCGACCCGAACGTCCCCGGCGTCGGATACGGTGCCAACCCGTTCATCGACGTCGGTGCCTACCAGTACGTCAACCTGCACCCGCCCGAGGTCACGTCGGTCACCGCGACCGAGGCCAGCTCCACCGCCAGCAACGGCTCGAGCACCACGACCGTGCCGTTCTACTCGGTCGGCAGCAACTCGGGGGCGAACGCCACGCCGCAGACGATCAACGTCACGTTCAACGAGCCGCTGGATCCGTCCACGATCAACAGCAACACGGTCAAGCTCGAGGAGCTCGGCGTCCTCCCCGGCACCCAGCAGCAGTTCATCAACCTCGCCGGCAAGCTCCAGTACAACAAGGGGACCGACACCCTCGTGATCAACCTGGGCTCGGCCGGCCTGAACCTCGTGACCGACAAGTACCGGCTGATCCTGTTCGGCAGCGGCTCGCCAGTCATCGCCAACACGCAGGAAATCGCCCTCGACGGCGAGAACGTCAGCAACGGCGACGACCCCAACAGCGGCACTCAGTTGCCCCTGCCGTCGGGCAATGGCTACCCGGGCGGCAACTTCTACGACACCTTCATCATCAACACCACGCCGCCGTCGATCCTCGCCGGCTCGCTGAAGATGTCGGCCTCGACCGACAGCAACATCCCGACCGACGCCATCACCAACAACGGGAACCCGGCCTTCACGGGGACGATCAGCGAGCCCAACACCGCGCTGGTGCCCCTCTCCGGCCAGACCGCGATCCTCAACGTGGGCATCGCGCTGAACGTCAACGGCACGATCGAGACGTTCTTCGACCCCAGCCAGCTCCCGGCGAACCTCCGCCAGACGTACGCCCAGTACATCCGGCCCGATGCCGGCACGGCGCTGACCGACACCAACGGCAACTTCACCGTCACCGTCGGCCAGGACGGCGCCAGCACCGGACTGGTGACCAACACCTCGGCCCTGCCCGACCTCTTCCCGATCTACAACGTCGGCTCCAGCGGCATCCTGTCACCCCTGCCGGGCACCGACAGCGGCTACTATGTCGCCCAGGTGATCGCCCAGGACCAGAGCGGCAACCAGTCCAGCCCCACCGACGCGAACGCCCAGGCGCCCTTCGTCGTGGACCAGACGGCGCCCACCGCGTCGTTCGCCGCCCCGACCTCGGGACAGGTCCTCACGTCGCTGACGAATGGTCAGGTCCAGTTCACCATCATCACGAGCAAGAACATCGACCTGACCCACCTCAAGGCCGGGTCGATCCAGGTCGTCAGCGCCGGCCCCGACGGCGTCCTGGGCACTGCCGACGACGTGCCGGTCGCGATCGACCCGAGCACGATCTCGGTCACCTACCTCGACAAGGGGATCGGCGGCAAGGGGGCCGAGGAGATCACCTTCTCGACCGAGGGCACCCTCACCAACAACCTGTACTCGGTCACGCTGCTCAACAGCGGGACCGACCCCGTCGAGGACATCGCCGGCAATCCGCTGGCCAGCCCGGTGACCGAGCAATTCGCGATCTCGGTCCCGTCGTTGTCCCACACCCTCTTCGTCGGCGGGACGTCCTACGTCACCAGCAGCTCGGCCGCCGTCGGCACCCGTGAGAACCCCTATCCGACGATCGGCGCGGCGATGAAGGTGGCGACGGCCGGCGACGTCGTGGCGGTCCTCCCGGGTGTCTACTCCGAGAACGTCACGCTCAAGCAGTTCGTCCGCCTGCTCTCGGCCAGCGCGTCGAGCACAGACACGTCGGTCTTCACGAGCAGCACCGGCGACCCGCTCCAGACGATCATCCGCGCCCCGGCGGTCACCACCGCCACCGCGGACGTGACGGTCACGGCCAACGCGCTCCAGAGCTACTCCGCCCTGCCGACCGAGATCGCCGGGTTCACCATCGCCAGCCCGCTCGTCGGCGACCCGGCCAACGGGACCATCAATCCCGCCTCCATCGGCCTCAACGTCATCAACTCCAGCATCGTCGTTGACAAGAACTACTTCGCCGATGCCGGGGTCGGGCTCAACGTCACGACTTCGGGCACCGCCGCCCTGGCGCCCACGGTCGACGACAACGTCATCGTCGGCAACATCAACGGGATGTTCGTCACCGACGTCGGGAGCATCCCCTCCACGCCGGTCACGTCGATCATCAACAACGACTTCGCCTTCAATACCAACGGCCTGATGTTCACCAACTCGGCGGGCACGACGACGCAGGCTGAGATCGACAACAACATCTTCTGGCAGAACCACGCCCAGACCAACGACCGCAGCGGCCTGGCCATCTACTCGGCCAATCCCGGGAAGGTCAACCTGCGGAACAACCTGTTCCAGGGCAACGGCCCGAGCGACAGCTTCACCTCCGACACCACGGCGACGAACAACCTGGGCAACGGCTTCAACGCCGCGACGCTCAACAGCACCGCCCCGGACGGCCAGGGGAACTTCGTCGGCGACCCGTCATTCGCCTTCCCGATCGACCCGCGCCCCGGTTCAGACGGCCCGGCGAACCTGTTCGTCAGCTCGAACTTCGACCTGACGGCCACCTCCGCCGCGATCGACAACGCCTGGGAGGCCACGGCCGTCCCCACCGACCTCCTCGGCAACTCCCAGGCCAAGGTCGGCAGCGATGGATGGGGACTCGCCGGCTACGGTCCCCGCGACATCGGGGCCTACGAGTTCGACGGCACCGGCGGCCAGCCGGTGGGCGGCGCGTTCCGGGTGGTGACCACGTCGCTGGTACCGGTCGGCGGGGCCTACCAGGCCGCTGGTGCCACGCTGGTCACGGCGACTTCGCCCACCTCGGTCACGCTCACCTTCTCGGGGAACGTCAACCGGGGCAGCATCAGCGCGACCGACCTCGTCCTCTCGGGTTCGGCCGACAACACGGCGGCGCCCGTCCAGGCGACCAGGCTCACCTGGATCGATAACCATACGGTTCAGTTCAACCTGTCGGGCGCACTGACCCTCCCGGGCACGCTCGACGTCTCGCTGGCGGGCGGCGAGATCCGGGGAATCAACGGCCAGGCCAACCTCCCGTACAACGACTCGGTCGTGCTCCAGCTCGGCACGCCGTCGCCGGTGCCCAACCCGACCCCGTACCCGAGCCACGGCCCGGCGCCTTCTCCGATCTCGACTCCGACGCCGATCTCGACCCCGGGCCCGGCCCCCTCGGCGCCGGTATCGACCGTCACCAGCCTGCCGGTCACCCCGCTTCCGGCCCCGTCTCCGACCTACGGCCACGGCCGGAAGTTCCGGCACGTCGCCGTCAAGCACGGGCATGGGCGGGTCCCCGTCAAGCACCATCCCGTCCGCCACGTCAACCACGCCGCGGGGAAGAAGCACGAGCCCGCCAGGCACGGCTTCGTCCAGGCCCACGCCCATCCCAAGGCGACGACCAGCGTCAACTTCTTCTTCGCCAACCACAAGAAGAAGAAGTAAGCCGCGACGGCCTCCACGTTCACCCGGGCCTCGCGAGGGGTCCGGGCGAACGATTTCGATAGGTGGTCCACCAGCGACGGGCGGCCCTCGGAGGGGCTGCCCGTCGTCCTTTGCGCGCCGACCTTGCACGCCAATCCGCCCGGTGCGGGCCCTCGGTCCGCCCTTTTGCCGCTCAGCCGCCCCGGACCGATCGGACCAGCGCCTCCATCTTCTCGAATCCGGTCCGCGCGACGGTGAGAGGATCCATATTCCAGTAGCGCCGGTTGAACAGCTCGAGCGACAGCATGACCTCGAAGCCGCCCGCATCCAGGTCGCGGATCAGGGCCTTGAGCGGCGCGATCCCGTCGCCCGGGTACACGCGATGCTCGTCGGTCAACTGCTCGCGCGCGGGGCTCGACGGATAATCGTTCATGTGAAACACGCGGATGGCTCGCGGGGAGAGCAGCTTGACTCCCTCAAAGTCCGACCCCCCGCGATGGAGGTGATACACGTCCGGCAAGATGCACGCCGACGGGTGGTGGGACTCGATCGCCACCAGCGCCGCCTCGCCCAGCCGGCCCAGGGTCTTCGAGAAGCCCCAGACCTCGACCTCCGGCACGACCCCCATCTCGTCCCCGATCTCCAGCAGGGCCCGATAGCGCTCGGCCACCCGCAGGAGATCCGGCATCGGCGCGTTCGTGGCACCCACCGGCGGCGCGGCCAGCCGCTTTCCGCCGATCTTGCGCACGAGCTCCATGTTCTGTCTCGCCGTCTCGAGCGCCTTGCGACGACGGCCGTCGTCGTCCACGATCCACTCGAAGAAGCCGATTGCGCTCTCGACGGAGATGCCCGCGTCGCGGAGCTGCTTGCCCACGTCCTCCAGCGACTTGCCGGCGGCGGCGTGCTGCTCGAGCTCGGAGACCCAGGGCTCGAGGCCCCGATAACCGGCCTTCGCGGCGATCGCGATCTCGTCGACGAGGGGCAGCTTGTGGCCCCTCAGCGTACTGGTGTTCAGACCGAGGATGAAGCGGCCGGCTCCCGGGGCAACGGCCCGTCCCGGCGGGCCGGCCGCGCCGGGCGCCTTGCCTTCCGAGCCGCTCGCCCGGCCCGCCGCGGCCATCCCGGCGACGAGCCCTGCCCCCGCCGAAAACATCTCGCGTCGGCTGAATTCCCCATCGACCTTGCCGGTCCGCTTCTCGATCATCGGCGATACCTCCAGGCTGGCGAGCGAGGGTGACGATTGAACGGTGCAGGGCGACGCGAGGTCAGCAGCACGACAGGTCGCGGGCGAGGCCCCGCAGCGCCGCCTCGCGCGCCTCACCAAGGCGCTCCGCGATGAGGGACGTGATGGCCTCGGTGTCCATCCCCTCGAGATCCTTGGGGTAGATGGTCCGCCCGTAATGGATGCGGATCGGATGCGGCGAGGGCAACGGCCGCGACCTGGGCCAGACCTCGAAGGTGCCCGCCAGGCCCACGGGCACGACGGGCACCCCGGCGCGCTCGACCAGCACCGCGATGCCGTGCTTCAGCGGTCCCAAGCTGCCGTCGGCGCTTCGGGTGCCCTCGGGGAACAGGGTGACGATCCCCCCGGAGCGCAGGCGGCGGAGCGTCTCCTTCATGCCCGAGGCCCCGATGCCCTCGCGCTGGATCGGGAACCCGCCGACCGACCGGATCAGGCTCGCCAGCACCGGAACGAACAGCGTGGAACGCGCCACGTAGTTCAGCGGGCGCCGCAGCGGGATTCCGAGGAAGAAGACGTCCAGGTAGCTGAGGTGGTTTGAGACCAGCAGGACGCCGCCGCTTCGCGGAACCGACCGGTGGCCCGTCGCGCGCCATCCCAGGATAACGGCCGAGAGGATGGCGGTCACATAGCGAATCAGGCTGTACCAGGCGCGGAGGGCGGGAGATCGGTCGCGGGCAGTCGGACTGTCCGCTCCGCCGTCGCGCGCGGAGTTGCGTCGGCGGGCCCTGGCCGTCGCGCCGGGCTCGGTTGGGGCTGGGGCTGGGGTGTCGGACGCCGGACCTGTCTGGCTCACCGGGAGACCTCCGCCGCGGCGACCGCCTCCGGATCGGCATCCCGCCTCGCCCGCCGGACGTCCTCGACCATCAGCGATACGACGTCCTCGATGCCCATCCCGGTCGAGTCGACCTGGATCGCGTCGTCCGCCGGCCGCATGGGTGCGATCGCCCGGGCCTCGTCGCGGGCATCGCGCTGCTGGATATCGCGCAGGACGGACTCCAGGCTGATCCCCTCGCCCTGCCCGCGGGCGCGGTAATCCGCCAGCCTTCGCCGCGCGCGCTCCTCGGCGCTGGCGGTGAGGTAGAACTTCAGGAAGGCGTCCGGGAACACCAGCGTCCCCTGATCGCGTCCCTCGGTCACGACGTCCTGGTCGTCGGCGACCGCCCGCTGCCATTCCATCAACCGTCGGCGCACCGAGGGGCTATCGGCGATGTGCCGCGACGCCTCGGTCACCTCGACCGTGCGAATACGATCGCTGACATCCTCGTCATCGAGCCAAACCTCGCCCGGCGGCAGGCTCACCCGGATCGACTCGACCAGGCCCTGGAGCGACAACTCGTCCGTCAGGTCGATGTCCGAGCGGAGGGCCGCCAGCGTGACCGCCCGGTACATCGCGCCGGTGTCGAGGAACCTCCAGCCGAGCCGCTCGGCCAGTCGCCGCGCCACCGTGCTCTTGCCGGCCCCCGCCGGCCCGTCAATCGTCACCACGCGACGCATCCACCTCGCCCCTCGCTCGGTCACGCGAACACTCCTGCACAAAGACCCAGCTCGCCGGAACCGACCGGCGGCTGGGTCCTGTGATTAGAGCAGACGGCCCGCGTCGCGACAAACCAGTTTGGAAACGCCGGCGGGAATCGCCCGGCGCCCCGATCGGCCCGCGGTCAATTCCGGTGGCCGGCCGGTGCCGCACCCTTTCGCGACGGCAGCGGCTTGCGGCCCGCGAATCCGCTGTCGATGTCGTGCCAGAACTGCACCTCAGGCTCGCCCAGGCGCCAGCACAGGAAGACCTCGCGGCCATCCATCATGCTGTAGAAGTCGCACAGGCCATCCGGTCCCTTGAACTCGACGCCCAGGCGTCGCAGCTCGTCGATGTAGGACCGGAGCTTGGCCTCCTCGGCCTCGAACTCCGCCTGGCTCTGCGCCAGCTCCTCGGAGTACGGATCGTTGGTCGAGCGCTTCCGCTCCCGCGGGACCCCCGCGAGTCGTTGCTGGAGCTCCTCCACCACGCGGTATTGCTGGACGATGTCGGAGAGGATCATCCGCACCAGCGGCAGCGCCTTGTTCGCCTCCTCGACGGTGAAATACCGCCTCTTCTTCTCCGCGACGGGCTTGGCTGGGGCCATGTTTTTTTACCCTGATAATAATGGATGAGTGCCATCCGCCTGAACGCGACCCGCTCCCGGGAGGATCTACAACATCCATGCCGCGGCGGGCCATCCGTCGGGGAATTGTCGGGCCCGACCGCCGCCGCCGCGATCCGGCCACCTCCGCGCCCCCGGGCGGGCTCGGACGAGGACTCCCTTCTGCGACCGCGGGGATTCTTGCGGTTCACGCAATCATCCCTCTTCTTCCCAACTTCATTATAGGACCGGCCCCACCCCCCGCAAGGGCTCCGCGCCCGCCCCGTCCGCCCGGAGGGCCTTGCGGCGTCACTCACGTCGCTGACGGCGATCCATGTGTTTGACCATGCTCCGTAGCGTAAGTGTATTCCATACGTGCGCTTTTTCCAGCCAGCCGCGGCGGGCCACGCCGATCCCAAATTCCAGGTCGTCGAGACCGCCCGGCGAATGGGCGTCGGGGTTGATTGGGATCAGCACACCCTTGTCCTTCGCCCGGCGGCAGTGCGGCGCATCCAGGTCCAGCCGATGCGGGTTGGCGTTGATCTCGATCATGACTCCGCTCTTCGCCGCCGCGTCGATCACCGCGTCAAGATCCAGCGCGTAGCCGTCGCGCGCCAGCAGGAGCCGGCCGGTCGGGTGGCCGATCATCGTGACCCGCGGGTTCGAGGCCGCTCGCACAAGACGGGCCGTCATCTGCTCGCGCGACAGGCCGAAGCTCGAATGGACGCTCGCTACCACGTAGTCGAAGCCGTCGAGCAATTCATCGGGATAGTCGAGCGACCCGTCCGCCAGGATGTCGCACTCGGTCCCCTTGAAGATCCGAAAGCCCGAGCCGAACGAGGCGTTGAGCGCGTCGATCTCGGCCCACTGGGCGCGCACCCGCTCGATGCTGAGGCCCCCGGCGTACCCGGCCGACCGCGAGTGATCGGCGATCCCCAGATACTGGAGGCCGCGATCGCGGGCCGCCTGCGCCATCTCGGCCAGGGTCGCCGCGCCGTCGCTCCAGTCGGTGTGGCAGTGGAACGTCCCCTTCAAATCGTCCGACTCAATCAGTTTCGGCAGCTTTCCGGCCTCGGCGGCCTCGATCTCCCCCGCATCCTCGCGCAGCTCGGGCGGGATGTACGCCAGGCCGAGCGCCTCGAACAGCTCCTCCTCGGTGTGGCACTTGATGGAACGCCCCTCGCCGGCCAGGGCGTATTCGTTGAGCGACAGGCCGCGCGCAATCGCTCGCTTGCGCATGGCGATATTATGAGCCTTCGAGCCGGTGAAGTAGTGCAGCGCGAAGGCGAACTGCGAATCCTCGACCCCGCGCAGGTCGCATTGCACGCCGTCGGCCAGCCGCACGCTGGCCTTGGTCGGGCCGTGGGCCAGCACGCTGGCCACCTGCGGGAGCTTCACAAAGGCGTCGATCACCTCCTCCGGCTGCTTCGCGCTGAAGAGGATGTCGAGGTCGCCGATCGTCTCGGCCCGTCGGCGCAGGCTGCCGCAATACTCGGCGCGGATGACCTTGCTGTGCCCCCGCACGGCCTCGATGATCGGGGTCACCAGCCGCAGGGCGTGGCTCTGGAGGATCCGGTCGCCCGTTTTCTCCACGAATGCGATCCCCTCGAGGATCTTCGCCTCGGTCTTCTCGCCGAATCCCTTGAGCGCGGCGATCTTTCGCGACTCGGCCGCGGCCCGCAGATCGGCCAGGGTCTCGATCTTCAGCTCGTCGTGCAGCGCCTTGATCTTCTTGGGCCCGAGCCCCGGCACGCGCAGCAGGGCCACCAGTCCCGGCGGCGTGCTGCGTCGCAGGTCGTCGTAGGCGGCGAGCTGTCCGGTCGTCGCGAGCTGCACGATCTTGGCGTACATCGTCTCGCCGATGCCCGGGACCTCCTTCAGCCGCCCGTCGGCGATCATCTCCGTCAGCTCGTCGGGGAGGTTATTGAGCGACTGCGCGGCCGTGTGGTAGGCACGACACCGGAACGGGTTCTCCCCATTGATCTCGAGCATGGTCCCCATCTCGTCGAGGATCCTGGCGATGCGGGCGGTCTCCATCGGTCAACTCTCCCTGGGACTGCTATCGATCTGACTCGTGAGGCACCCCTGCATCGGCTCAACCTCGGACTCCGCCATTCCGTGCATCACGACGGCGCCGTCGAATCGCATCGCGGCGAGACGCTTGATGAACGGCCGGAAGAAACGCTCCACCTCGAACAGATGACGGGAAACCCGTGGCAACTTCGGGTCATCCTCATCAACCCCGAAAATCCCTCGAACGTTCCTGGAAGACATGAGCTCGAGGATTTCCTCAACGGACGTTCCCGTCTTGAGGAGATACACGAGCGCGTTCCCGGCCACATCCCAGGGAAACCTGCCCGCCGGATCGCGTCTCCAGCACGATAGCACGCTCATTGTCTCCTCCGGCGAACATCCCGTCTCGGGCGGCTTGGCATGCGCCAGGACGATTTCCGGCCCGAGCCAGTCGAACGCCTCGTCCAGCATCTCCTCGCACCGATCGAGCTCACCCTCGCGCACCAGGTTCGCCGGGTCGAGGACGACCTTCAACCACGGCGATCCGATCGTGTCGAGCAGCATCCGCGCCCTGGCGACCGAGTTGACCACGTTATGGCGCTCGGGCTCGAAAGCCAGAATCACCTCGTGCCGGTCGGCGATATTGACTGCCTCGCGCATCGAGGCGACGAGCGAATCCCAGGCCGATCGCCGCATGTTTTCGGGATGCCCCTTCCACATATCGTCCGGGTCGCGCGTCCCGGTGCAGAGGGTGATGATCCTCGTGTCGAGCCACCGGCAGCCAGCGGCCAGCGAATCAAGGCGCCGCAGGTTTTCGGCAAGCCGCACCGGATCGGGATCACAAAGGTTGAACGTCCCCGAGATCGCGGCCATGGTCAGCCCGCGCTCGCGGAACGAGCGCGCGATCCAGACGCAGTGGTTCTCGTCCATCCGCTCGGGCAAGGTCGGTAGCCCGGCGCACGACATGTTGAACTGAACGTGGGTCAGCCCGAGATCGGCGATCGCGTCGAGCGTCTGCTCGAAGGTCGGCCGCGGGAAGGTTTTCGCCATGATTCCCAGATGCATCACACGCCTCCCTTCACGTCGGCGAGCCGCACCGCCTCGCCGCTCTCCGCCGATCGCGCGATCGCCGCCAGGGCCCGCATCGAGGCCAGGCCGTCGTCCAGGGTCGCCCCGGTCTGCGACACGCCGTCGAGGATGGTGGCGGCAAACGCCTCGACCTGCCGCTTGTAGGTGTGCGCGTCCTCGCCGAGGACCCGCTGGTATCGCCGGTCTCGCGCCGAGAAGCATTCGACCTCGCCGGCCTTGTGGAACCAGGGAAGATGCAATCGCCCGCTGACGCTGCCGTGCTCGCCGAAGACCTCGAACCCCTCCTGAAAATCGCCGCGGATCGGCACCTGGAGATCGACGTGGCCGAGCGTCCCGTCCTCGTGATCCAGCGAGGCGAACCAGCAATACGAGCCGAATCGCACCGACAGCCGGGCCCGCACCGACGCGATCGGCCCTCCGAGCATCGCGGCCATGTCGACCAGGTGGCTGCCGTGCGTGAGCAGGAAATAGCGGCGGCGATCGGCCTTCGGATCGCCCTCGGGTCGTCGGGAGCTGGCACTCGTGATCGTGATCGGCTGGAGGTTGTCGGTCATCGCGTAGCGAAAGACCGAGTCGTGATACCAGGCCTTGAGCGCGATCCGCTCGCCCAGCTCTTCGCGGATGAACCGGCGCGCCAGCTCGACGCCCGGGTCGAACCGGCGGTTGTTGCCGACCTGGACCACCAGCCCCGTCCCGGCCGCGCGATCGCGGAGGGCGAGGCATTCCTCGACCGTCGTTCCCAGCGGCTTCTCGACGAGGACGTGCTTGCCCGCCTCGATCGCCCGGAGCGTCATGTCGACATGGAACTGGTCGGCGATCGCGACGATGACTGCGTCGACATCCGGGTCGGCGAGCATCGCGTCGTAATCGCGATAGGTCCGAGCCGGCTGATGGACGGCCGCCATCCGATCGACGAGGTCCGCGGCGACGTCGCAGATCGCGTACAGCTCGGCGTTCCGGGCCTTGCGACAGGCCTCGAGGTGGGCGATCTGCGCGATCGGACCGCAGCCGAGGACGCCGATTCTCAGCCGACGCGGGTCCTTCGCCATCATCAAAAGTCCTCCTTCCCTCTCGGACCGATCCGTCGAGGCGAGTCGAAAGCCCGTCTCCAACCGGGAGGACTCGCCGAGTCCAACGATACCGCGTCGCTCGCCTTCTTGCAGCCGGTCGAAGCGGCGAAGGGCGTCGGACGTCGGAACGTCGGATCGGCCTCGAATTGTCGGGTTGACAGGTTTCGGGAGGGGAGTAAGATCCTCGCCACCGTGAGAACCGCTCCTTCAGGATACCACCGGAAGGTCCGATCCACGGTCGTTGACTTTGCTTCGAGAGTCCAGGAGAACCGGAGGTCGCAGGACGCGCACCGCTACGGGCCTCACCACGCTAATCCACCTCGAGTCTCGGTCCCAGCCTGACGCGAACGGCCTCCGGGTCATGGCACGCCGCGATCCAGTCACGGTCCCAGTCCGCGTGGGCGCTGTCCATCGCCCGACCAGCCGGGGAGCCCCCTCGAGTCTCACGACATCGGGTGGCGAGGGCAAACCGTGAACGATCCGGCCGCCGGAGGGTGTCTCCATGCAACGGATGCGCATCGTGGCGCGCGTCGGCGTCCTCGCCGTCGCCGCCGTGCTCACGACGTTCGAGCGGCCCGCTTCCGCGGACCTGATCCGGGCCACGCCCGGCCGGTCCTTCCCCGACATTGCCGGCGATATCGGCGGCTCGCAGACGTACGTGTACGACCCGGCCACCCAGACCGGCACATTCACGCTGCGCAGTGCGCCGCACCTGATCTCGCTGGGACCTTCGGGACGCGACCTCATCCCCTTGCAGCCGAGCAACGACGGGACGCTGTGTCAGACACTGAAGGTGAAGGTCGACCGCAATGGGCGGATCGTGAACAGCCCCCTGAACCAGTTCGAGATCCGGGGCACCGTCTGGATCAACGGCAAGCCGCTTGACGGCGTGCTCCTGAAGGGGACGCCGACGGCGTTCGGCATCGCCGAGCCCGATTCGCCGTCGGCGCGGGCCCAGGACATCTTCGGCCTGAACGTCAAGATCGAGGATGGAAAGCTCGCCAGCGCCTTCGGCGCCGAGGCCTATCTGCGGATTGTCCCGCAGGCGAACAGCACCTTCACCGGCGAGTTCACCAGCGACTTCTCGGGGGAACAGCCGATGACGAACCTGCTGGCCGTCGCCCATCGGACCTCCTCCCTGGCCGGGAGCGCCGCGAGGTTCGGGCTCATTCTCGCGCTGGTCGTGGCCATCGGCGCGTCGTGGCCGATCGCTCGCCTGGTCGCCGGGACGGTGCGTCGTCGCACCGTCCGCCGCCGCCGGCCCTTCACCGAGTGGGCGTCGACGGCCTGCTGAAGCCGTGAGGCACGAGGGGGATCGGATCTCGCTCAATCGGCCTGGAGCGACGCGGAGAGCTTGCCGAGCGCCTCGTTCTCGATCTGGCGCACGCGCTCGCGCGTCAGGCCGAGCGATTCGCCGATCTCCTTGAGAGTCTTCGGCGGGCAGTCATTCAGCCCGAACCGCATCCTCAGGACGGTCGCCTCGCGCTTGTCCATCTCGTCGAGGCGATCGAGCACCATCCGGAGATTGTCCGCCTCGACCATCACGACGTCGGGCGTGCGGGTGCGCTCGTCCATCAGCATTTCGCCCAGGCTCCAGCCGTTATCGGGCTGGTCGGTCTGCGGCACCAGGTTATAGACCTTGATCGCCTTCTTCACGATCGCCAGCTTCTTCTTCGGCAGCTTGAGCGCCTTGGCGATCTCGTCGATGCTGGCCGGCCTTCCCAGGGTCTCCTGGAGGTCCGCCGCCATCCGCCGCCATTTGAACAGCAGCTCGACCATGTAAGCCGGTATCCGGATCGGCTTCGCGGTGTTCACCAGGGCGCGCTTGATCGACTGCTTGATCCAGTAGCTTGCGTAGGTGCTGAAGCGCGTCCCAACGGCCGGATCGAATCCCTGGACGGCCCGGAGCAGTCCCAGATTCCCCTCCTCGATGAGATCCTGGAGGGCCAGCCCCTTGCCTATGTACCCGCGGGCGATGTTCACCACAAGTCGAAGGTTCGCCCGGACCATCCGGTCGCGCGCCAGCTTGTCGCCCCGCGCGATCCGATGAGCGAGTTCCTTCTCCTCGTCGGCGGTCAGCAGAGCCATTTCATTGATCTCCCGGAGATAGGTCTCCAGGGGACTCTGCACGGTATCACGGCGATGTCGGCGAATACGGGCCATGAAGATCCTCGTAGCGTCGGTCGAAACTGGGTCCGTTGTCATCCAGGGCCAGGACGTGCGAGACGGCCGCGACGGGCTCCGGCAGTCTCGATGGCCGTGGCTGCCCTGCAACCTCCGCGGAAAACCCACCCCTCGGCGCAGGTCGCCGGCGGCGACGACTCGCGCCCTCTCCAACTCCCCGGCAAGGCCTCGGCATCCCACCGAAGACCCATCCGAACGGCATGGACGCGGGGCCGATCCGTCCCGCCGACTGCCGCGATGAGTACCCGGAACAGGGAAACGCCAGGCACCTGGCCAATCCCCCCGAACAGGTCGATCCTCGATTCCCTTCGCCGCTGTCGGTTCGATACCACGATCTATCGGAACCGTGGCCGTGGCAACTTAAGTTGAATCGGAAGTCTAGGAAGTATTGGGGATCTGCGAGATTTGTGCAATATGAGAATCGCGCCGGCCGTGATCAAATGGCCGGTCACGCCGGCGCGGGGAGCCGGCTGGGTCGGTCGGGAGGTGAGAAAACAGAACGAGCCGGGTCCGCTCCTTCCCGGTGGGGGAGAGCGGACCCGGCTCGGCGGGGTTTCAGTCGTTCCCGGACCGGCCAGACGATCGGCCGGTCAGGATGAGGCGAGTCTACTGCTCCTCGGACTCATTGGCGGTGGTCGGTGTGCCACCCATCGAGAAGAGGGGACCACCGCCGCCCAGGCCGCCCTTGAGCTCCTTGGTTTCCTTCTCCTTCTCGCGGGGCGTCGCCTCGGCGGTTTCGCCGGCCCCCTGGCCTTCCTCGCGCTCGCCCTCGGGACGCGTCCAGTGGGCCTTCTTGCGCGAGAGGCCGATCTTGCGATCGTTGCGGTCGACCCGCAGGATCTTGACCTCGATCTCGTCGCCGACCTTGACGACCTCCTCGGGGCTGTCGACCTTGTGGTCGGCCAGCTCCGAGATGTGCAAGAGCCCTTCGAGTCCGGGTTCGAGCTCGACGAAGACGCCGAAGTTGGTGAGCTTGGTCACCTTCCCCTTGACGACGTCGTTCGGCTCGTAGCGGCTGGGGATGTCGGTCTCCCACGGGTCGTCGCGGAGCTGCTTGAGGCCCAGCGCGATCCGCTTGCGGTCCTGGTCGACGTTCAGGACCTGGCAACTGATCCGCTGTCCCTTTTCGAGGATCTCGTTGGGATGGCCGATCTTGCGGGTCCAGCTCATGTCGGAGATGTGCAGGAGGCCGTCGATCCCCTCCTCGATCTCGATGAAGGCGCCGTAGTTGGTGAGGTTCCGGACCGTGCCCTCGACCATCGTGCCCGGCGGGTACTTGCCGGCGACCTGATCCCAGGGGTTGACCTGGGTCTGCTTCATCCCGAGCGAGATCTCCTGCTTGTCGCGGTTGATGCCCAGGACGACGACCTCGATCTTGTCGCCGATGTTCACCAGCTCGCTGGGGTGGTTGATCCGCTTGGTCCAGCTCATCTCGGAGATGTGGACGAGGCCCTCGATGCCCTCCTCGAGCTTGACGAAGGCGCCGTAGCTCATCACGTTGACGACCTCGCCGGTGACCCGCGTCCCGACCGGGTACTTCTTCTCGACGTTCTCCCACGGGCTGGGCGATTTCTGCTTGAGGCCCAGGGCGATCTTCTCGCGCTCCTTGTCGACGTGGAGGACCATCACCTCGACCTGGTCGTCGATCTTGAGCATGTCGCTGGGATGGTTGATGCGTCCCCAGCTCATGTCGGTGATGTGCAGCAGGCCGTCGATGCCGCCCAGGTCGACGAAGGCGCCGAAGTCGGCGATGTTCTTGACCGTGCCGGTGCGGACCTGGCCGACTGCGATCTCCTCAAGGAGTTGCTTCTTCTGCTGCTCGCGGGTGATCTCGATGAGCTTGCGGCGGCTGACGACGATGTTCCGCCGGGACTCGTCGATCTTGAGGATCATGCACTCGATCTCTTGATCGATGTAGTCGGCGATGTCGGAGGGGCGTCGGATGTCGACCTGGCTGGCGGGGAGGAAGACATTCACGCCGATGTCGACCAGCAGGCCCCCCTTGATCTTGCGGGTGACGCGTCCCTTGACCACGTCCCCTTCGTGGTAGCGGGAGATGACCATCTCCCAGGCGCGCATCCGGTGGGCCTTCTTCCGGGACAGGACGATCTCGCCTGTCTCGTCCTCCATCCCCTCGAGGAGGACCTCGACGGTATCGCCGTGCTGAGGAGCCGGTTCGTCCTCCCACTCGTTGAGCGGGACCAGTCCCTCGGACTTGTAGCCGACGTCCACGACGACCTGGTCGCCGACGACTTCCACGACCTTGCCGGAGACGATCCGGCCGATTTCGAAGTTCTGGCCGCCACCGAGGTACTGGTCCAGGCTGGTCGAGCCGTCCTCGCCAAGTACCAGGGCCGTGAGCTCGTCCTCGCTGACGTCGAATTCGCGGAGCAGGTTACGATCTACCATGTTCGATTTCGCTTCAATCCCGCCGTCGGCGAGTACCGGTGCGGGTCCAACGCCTCAGCCTCCGCATGGCCGCGTTCGTGGCGACCGGGTCCTTCATCGTCGCGAGACGCGGACGGGCCACGGAGCTTCTTCAGCGAACCCAATGGAGTGAGAATGCAAGTCCACCCCTCCACGAAAGGGGCGGAATCTTCCAGCCTAGCATTATAGACGCGACGCTCTCGAAAACAACTCGCATCTCGCTCGCCATTCGGCACTCCCTCGTTCCCCCTCGCCGGCCCCCCAACTTCGAGGGGCGCCACGGCCGCTTCGGCTTGACCGATGGCGGCCGCCGGGATAGCCTCCCGGCGCCCGAGCGTCGCAGTCCGCGTGCGGCGAGGCGAACGGATCGCGGCCCAGGGAGGGACGACCGCCGATGTGGTTGCGCAGCCTTGTTCGCCTCGCGGGGGCCGCACTGATCCTGGCTTCCAGCGGGTGCTCGACCTTGCCGAAGACCCGCGAGCCCCAGGAGGATCCTCCCGCGCCGACCGCGCGCTACACCACCGGAAGACTCCTCCAGGACTTCGCCTATCCCACCTCGGCGGTCGCGAAGGCGATCCCCGAGGCGATGGACGAGCTGGGGATCCCGGTCGTCCGCAGCAACCGGGACGGCGCCGCCGCCCAGATCGAGGGGCGTGCGCCCGACGGCCGCAGCGTGGTGATCACACTCCGGACCCAGCCGCCCATCACCAGGCTGAGCTGCCGGGTCGGGTGGTTCGGCGACGAGCCCATGTCGCGGGCGGTCGTCCGCCGCATCGCCGTGCGGCTGGGTGCAATCCCTCCGGAACCGGCCCCCGAGAAGCTCCCGAGCCGCCCCTCCCCGAACCCCTACATCTCGCGCACCGCCATCCCCGACGTCGAGATGGCGCGCGATCAGATCGAGGCGCCGTATCGAAACCGCCCCGACTTCTGATCCCCACAGCGGTCGCGATGCCGGAGTCGGACGGCTCGCCCGCGGCGCGCGGCCGGATCGCCGGTCGGCCAGCCGTCGCGCCGAATGTCGCGCCACCGGGGCAAAAGCCCCGCAGGTCACGCGGCGAGGTGCCGACCCGACGCGGCCCCGTCTCCGAATCCCCTGGCATCGACCGAAAACGATGGTGCGACCACGCCCGTAATCGACGTGGCCGCACCCCTGTCGTGGCGCTCGCACCTTGCAGCCGAGCCGAGCACGGTCAACCCTCTCGGCGATCTTCCGGGCGGAATGAACCCCGCCCGGAGTGCCAGTTTTGCGAACGCATTTCCAAAGGCTTTTATAGACCGTCCACGGCCCGCGCGGAACCGAGCATCCGTGCCGGATTCGGCGCGGGCCGAGGGGCCAGGGTGCGAGGATTGCGATCGGGGATCTGGCTCCTCGACCGCCTCGCGATCAGCAGGCCGAACCGCGGCGTGGCGCGTCCCTGCCGCCTGGAATCGACCCTCATTTTCGGGCAGGTAGTCCTCTGGGAAGACGCAAATAAGTCGGATGATGACTGGGTACGAATGTGCCTCTTCAAATACCCGGTCGGCTGCGATGGGCGCTAATCGACCGACAAAATACGACCTGATTCCATCCTCGTCAACCCTTCGGCGCATTTTTCCCGAAAGAGAAGTCGTGCGATCAGACCCACTTCCTCCCGCTCCCCGAACCATCTTGAGGGCGCGAGCCGCCCGGCCCCGTCGGCACGGCCATCTGGCTGTTGCTACGAAGTACGGTCCATGTCAAACTTGTCGTTGGGTCGCCGACCTCAGACGACACGCGGCGACCCGACGGATGAGCGGCCGCTGTGGATGTCGGGCCATTTTAGACTGAAAATGCGGCGGCCCCAGCGGCGATTGTCCGAGACCAATATTCCGCGGGAGCCGCTTCCCGGGGGATCGCGGCAGACTGATATGCTCGGCGGAGGATGTGATGGCGACGCGGATCGGATTCGATCAGTACACGATCGCACATCGCGGCCTCTCGCCCGACGCGACGCTTCGGTTCGCCGCGGAGCACGGCCTCGACGGCGTCCAGTTCCTCGACCCGTCCTCGATCGACCGAGGGCTCGACCCCCAGGCGCTGGCCGGGTGCCGGCGGCTGGCCGATGAGCTGGGGCTTTATCTCGAGGTGGGGCTCCCCTGCCCCAATCCCGTCCGGCGGTCGCGCGACCTGGGCCGATCCGTCACGACAAGGGAGATGGCGGCCGAACTCGCCCCTCACGTCGAGGCGCTGGCGATCCTGGGATGCCGTCGCGCGCGGGTCTACATCGGCGACCGGCACGACCGCTTCCGCACCGACGTTCGCTGGGACGACCAGCGCACCGCCACGGTCAGCGTGCTGAGCGAGCTTACCCCTCGCCTGTGGGACCTCCGCATCCGGCTGGCGATTGAGAACCACGCCGATATGACGGCCAGCGAGCTTCTGGGGGTCCTCCATCGACTCGACGACGAGGTTGCCGGGATCACGCTCGACACGGGGAACCTGGTCATGCGGCTGGACGATCCGCTCGAGGCCGTCGAGCGCCTGGCGCCCCGGGCGATCGCCACGCACGTCAAGGACGCGGTGCTCGCCTTCACCCCGCGAGGGCTCTGCTGGCAGGCTCGCCCCGTGGGCTCGGGCATCCTGCCGATGCCCGACATGCTCGCCGTCTTGCTGCGCGCAAGCCCCGGGATTGCCCTGTCGATCGAGCTCCATCCGCGAACCTACGACCTGCCGATCTACGACCCGCGCTGGCTCGACTTCTTCCCGGCGCTGCGGCCGAGCTCGCTCGCCGCGGTCGTGCACCTGGCGGCGGAGTGCGAGCGGCGCTATGCCGACGGCAGCCTGGAACGGCCCGAGCGGGTCGAGGCAATCCCCTGGCCCGAGCGCGACCTCGACTGGCTGGCCAGCTCGCTCGGGTATCTCCGAACGGTCGTACCCACGCTCATGAGCTCGGCCGGCCGATCCCCCGCGACGACCGCGGGAACCTAACCCGAACCATGAGGTTCCGCCGAAATGCTCACCGACGAGTCGCCGGCCCGCCGCATCGTGTCGCTCGACCAGTTCCGCGGATATACCGTGGCCGGGATGTTGCTGGTCAACTTCCTGGGCTTCGACGCGATCCCCGCGATCCTGAGGCATCACAACACGTATTGCAGCTATGCCGACACGATCATGCCCCAGTTCTTCCTCGCGGTCGGGTTCGCCTATCGGCTGACCTACGTCCGTCGCGTTGAGAAGTCCGGCTGGCGGTCGGCGGTCGTCGCGGCGCTGCACCGCAACGCCGGGCTTTTGCTGCTGGGGCTGGTGTTCCACCACCTCGATGGTGAGTACAGGTCGTGGGCCGATCTCCAGGCCCGCGGGCCGTGGGGAGCGATCTCCTCGGCGTTCCGGCGCGAGCCGTTCCAGGCCCTGGTGCATATCGCGCTGGCGTCGCTCTGGGTCCTGCCGGTCATCGGCGCTGGGGCGGGCGTCCGCGTGGCCTACATGACGGCGTCGGCGGGACTCCACCTGGCGCTCTCGTGGTGGTTCTACCTCGACTGGGCGTGGAATGTGCCCGTCATTGACGGCGGGCCGCTGGGTTTCCTGAGCTGGACGATCCCCCTGCTGGTCGGATCGCTGGCCTACGACGCCGCGGCCGTCGCGACCGATCCCCGACGCCTCGCGGCCCGGCTGGCCGGCTGGTCGGTCGTGCTCATGATTGCCGGCTACGCGATCTCATGCGCCGGAGGTGAATGGGCAACGCCACCCTTCCGGCAGCCTCCCTCGACCCATCGCGTGGACCTCTGGACCATGAGTCAGCGCACGGGGAGCATCTCGTACCTCACCTTCTCGGCCGGGTTCTCGCTGGCGGTCTATGCGCTCTTCGTCGTGCTGTGCGACGTCGGCCGGTTCCGCAGCCGCGTGTTCGGCACCTTCGGCGTGAACGCCCTGGCGGCTTACCTGATCCATCCGATGGTCGCCGGCGCCATCAAGCCGTTCATCCCGAAGGACTCGCCACTCTGGTACGTGATGCCGGGGTTCATCCTCTACTTCGCCATCTGTTACGGGTTCAACCGCTACCTGGAGAAGCATAGGCTGTTCCTCAAGCTATGAGGAATCGAGCGCGATTCGAGGCACCATGGGTCACTCGACGTCTTCATCGATCTCGAGCGGCCCCTCCTCGCGTGCGGCCTCGGCCTTCCGCCTGAGCTGCCGCCGGATCGCCTCGAGCTTCTCGGGCAGGCTGCCCTCGGCGATCTGGTCGAGGACCTTGAGGGCCTGCGCCGGCTTCCCGAGGTTCTGGACGAGCACCTGCGCGAGCTTGAGCCGCACCCTGGGCGACGGCGCCGGGGTGCCCCGAACATAGTCGCGCATCACCACAACTGCGGCCTCCCAGAGCTGGGCCGCCAGGGCCGCCTCGACGAGGTCGCGCCAGTCGGCCTCACTTGGCCGCCAGCCGTCAACCGACTGCCGGGCCTTGTGGTAGACGGCCAGGGCCGCCTCGGACTCATGCTGGTCCAGGTGCTGGCGGAGCAGGCGCGAGAACAGGACGCCGCGCTCCTCCTCGGACTCGGCGCCGCTCGACGACGACTTCCGGCTTCGGCGCCGTCGCTTTGGCTCGCGCTCGCGGTACTCGGACGACACCAGCCGATCGGCCTTGCGCGTCCTCGGCCCCCGCTCCCGCGGCTTTCCGGCCCGCCGCTCGAACACCGCGAAGATGTCCCAGTTCTCGCAGTCGACGAGGCCGAGCTTCAGCATCAGCGCCGCGACGACCATTCCCAGGATGGCGCCGAAGGTGTGATCGAGCGCCAGCGCGACGATCGTCGCCGTCGGCAGGCTCGTCAGGCTCGCCCGGATCACGCCCGACATGCCGCCCGAGAGGACGTCGTAGGCGATGTAGAGCGCCGCGAACCAGAGGATCGACATGTCGAACTCCATGGGCGTGAGCCGGACCCAGACGATGCACGTGACCTCATTGCGGGGCGCCCAGACGAGGCACATGCCCATCAGGCCGAAGATCGCCGTGGATGCGCCGAGCATCGATACCGGCTGCGACGGATTGCCCGGCACGAGGAGCTGCATCAGCGCGCTGTCGACCACGGCCAGCAGCAGGTACACGATCGTGTACCGCCACCAGCCCAGCTTCCCCTCAACGACCAGGCCGAAGGTCCAGAGGAAGATCATGTTGCCGAGAAGGTGGAGCACGCCCGAGTGGAGGAAGTTGTTGGTCAGCCACTGGAGCGGGTGGATCCCGTCCCCTAGCTCGAGGACGTAGTCGGCATAAGCGTCCCGCGGCACGAAGACCAGGATCAGCGTGTTGGTCGCGATCAGCGCGATCGTCACGAACGGCCGGTGATACAGCGGCGCGTCGGTGCCCCAGGGGAAGATCATGACTCTGGCCCTCGGTGCACGGCTTCCTGGCCGTAATGGAATGGGGACTGGCTCCGCGTTTTCGAGGTGCCTGTCCCCATTTCGTCAGGGCCTCCTCGCATGTCGGGCTCACCGCGAAGGGACGTCAATCACCAGAACTTCCAGGCCCCAGTCTGGATGATGTAGATCCCCAGCGCCAGGTTGGCGACGGCATGGCTGACCAGGCAGCACGCGAGCGACCGCGTCTGATACAGCAGCCAGGCCCAGATGAGGCCCGTGAGGAGTGCGGGCAGCCACTCGGGATGCGCCAGGGCGAATAGCACCGACGTCGCTCCCGCGGAAAAGAAGGTCACCCGGCCGATCGGCACACTCTTGAAATCCTGCTCGATCAGCCACCGGATCAGGAACGAGCGCCAGAAGAGTTCCTCGACGACCGGGACGACCAGCACCAGGCCGAACAGTCGCGCCGCGTAGAAGGCAAGCCGGCCGGCGAGGGGTATCCGCATGGGGTCGAAGGAAGCACGCTTGCCCATGAACGGCAGGGCCGGATAGAGCCCATCGAGTCCCACCCACAGTGCCGTTACAACCAGCCCGACGGCGACCGCCAGCACGAGTCGCGCGAGGCCGGGGAACGGGCGAAAGTCCTTCCAGATCGCGCGGTAGTACACGGCCATCGCGGCGACCACGAGCGCCCGGGCGGCATACGCGACCGGATACCAGACATGGCTGAGCTGGCCGCTCTCCTGCGGCAGGTAGCTCTCGAGTCCGCCCAGCGAGACGTAGGCAAACATCGGCAGCACATACGGCAGGATCTCGGAGGTCGGGACTTCCCGCCGCGGGACCGGCACCGGGGTGTCCCCGGCCTCGGCCTCAGGATCGTCGGCGGGCGGTGCCGGGACGTGGGTGGCGTTCATCGGGCCTCTCCGGCGATGGGGCGATCGTCGATCAGGGCCAGCAGGCGGGGATCATCGAGCCGCGGGACGATCAGGTTGGCCGCGGCGAGTGCATCGGCCGGGCTGTGTTCGTGCGGGATCGCCACGGCGAAGGTCCCGGCCGCGCGGGCGGCGGCGAGTCCCGCCGGGCTGTCCTCAAGGACCAGCATCTCCGCCGCCGGCACGCCGAACCGCTCCGCCGCCTTGAGATAGATCTCGGGCTCAGGCTTGCCGCGCGTCACATCCTCCGACCCCAGCACGAACGCGAAGCGACCGGTCAGCCGGTGGCCGTTAAGCAGCCGCGCGGCGTACGCCCGGCTCGACGAGGTGGCGACTGCCGCGGGTAGCTCGACCCGGTGCAGGTGGTCCAGCAGCGCGAACAACCCGGGCGTGGGATGAACGGCCGTGTCGACCTGTTCGTCGAACCGACGGCGGATCTCGGCCTGGATCTGCTCCACGGGCTCCTCCAGCCTCGCCATCGTCCGGAGCGCCTCGGCGACCTCGGCCGAGCGGCGGCCGATCATCGCGCGCATGATCTCGGGCGTGAACCGACGGCCGCGCGACTCCAGGACCTCCGAGGCCGAGCGAAAAAACAGGGCCTCGGTGTCGAACATCAGGCCGTCCAGATCGAACACCACCGCGCGGATCGTCATGCCGTTTTCCTCAGATGCAGAGATCAATGGGGACTCGTCCCCCGAAGGGGCGATCGTGTCAGGCCGGGTGCGCCTCGGCGCCTTCTCGCAGCGCCCGTCGTGCCCGCTGACTATCGGGGAACAGCAGCTCCTGGTCCAGCCGCCCGTTCGAGCACAGCGGGATCGGCATGAAGTCGGACGCCAACCTCAGCTCGGGATGAGCCTCGACGTCGGCCCTCATCGCCGGCGTGACCCAAAGCGTCGTCAGCTCGAGCGTGTTGGGGATGATGACCATTCGCGCCTCGGATCGCTCGATCCGCCAGCAGGTGTCGAGGCAACCCGCGATGACATCGCGGTCGGTCGGCAGCGAGAGGGGCACGCGCGCCCGCGTCAGGAGGTTGCTCGTGAGGCAGTTGACCCGGATCGGCGTCGGATCGATCCGACCCACGAGTCGGTCGGTCGTGAGGTCCGCCAGCCCGATCCCCAGCGCGTTGCCGCGGGATTCCTCCGAGACGTCCAGCACGGCAAGTCGCGTGATCACGGGCCGGGGCAGATCGGGCATCGTCTCGACCCGCTGGCGGCCGATGACATTTGGGTCCATGCCGGTGCCGCTGTAGTTCTTACCCAGCTCGCCGACCACCAGGACGTCGATCTGGTCGAACGGCAGCCGGGCCATCAGGTCGCGCGCCTCGTCGAGCAGCTTCGGCTCGGCGTCGAGCAGCTCCTCCGGCTCGACGGCGACGACCCGGGCCGCGCGCTCGCGGGCATTCTCGAGGATCGCCACGCCCAGCGCGACGCGGGTATTCCGCAGCAGGAACTCGCCGACCTCGGGCAGCATCGCACGAAGGCCGGGCAGCCCCAGCTTGTGCACCTGCGCCGCCCCCTGGCGCTTACCCAGGCCGATGGTGAGCATCTTGAGAAGGCCGCTCTCATACCGCCCGGTAAACGACGTGTGCGGCTTAACTCGGTTGAGCAGGACGATGCCGTCGGCCTCATAAGCGTTCCGGTCGAGGTGGATGGGCAGCCCGATCGAGCTGGTGCCGAGGACCACGGTGTCCATCTCGGAACGGATGGGACAGCCGACGGAGTCCTCGGTCACGCCCAGCTCGGCCAGGAGCGCGCGTTGACCCTCGGCCGTGCCGCCGCCGTGGCTTCCCATCGCCGCGACGACGAATGGATCGAGCCCCAGCGAGCGCACCGCCTCGACCGCTGCCCGGGTGATCCGATCGATCTCGGCGATCCCGCGGCTCCCCGCGGTGATCGCGACCCGGCCGCCGGGCTTTACCCGGTCCTTCAGCCGGCTCCCGCGGATCGCGTCAACCGTGGCCGCCGCCACATCGGCGACCTCAGGCTGCCGGTAGGTGCGCCGGACCCGCGCGATCGGTGGAAGGGCGGCATTCGGCCCCTCATGCGCGGCAGCATTCAGTTTGTTTCCCGTGCCATCTTTTCCCGCCATGGACATCAGGGCTCCCCTGTCGCCCGCGCGCCTCGATCAGCGAAATCTGACCTTTCCTTCATCATCTCGATCGAGGTTCGCACGCGAACATGAGTCTACCACCTCGTACCGCTGGATGCCCAACCCGTTGGTTTCGACTCGCCCCATGCGTGAATCGATCGGGCGATTCCAGGGGTCTTTGCCTGTCCTTGACTTCGTCCATCCTTGACAGAGAAGGAGGATCGGGCCATGCCGATCACCGGGTTACGCATAAGGGTACGCGACCTGATGATCGCCGTCGCGATTGTCTGCCTTCTTCTCGGCAACCTCGTTTACCTGCTTCGGAACCGGCCGAATCGAACTCGCGTGACGATCCGCGTTTTCAACAGGACGAACGAGGAGATTGGATACCTGCGATACGACTGGGACACGGTCGAAGGGGTCATGCAGGTCCATGGCGAGGAATCGGACACGATCGGTATTCCGTCAGGAGGCGAGCGCTCGTTCCCGGTCCAACTGCCCGGGCCGGTCGATTTGACACTGTCCTGCTCCGGCGAGCTCGACCGACTGTCAACCGCCCCCGTCAGGGTTGGAGCGGCGGGCCGTTATCCCGATCATGTTGACTTTGACATCCGACCGAATGGGATCATCGTCCGGATTGCGACGGGTACAGTCCAGAAGGTCTTGGTCCTCTCGAGCAGTGGGGACGGAAACTAGCGTGTCTCGCGGCACTGAGCACCTGGTGCCTGGGCGTCGGCCGTGGCCGCCAGGATCACCGATCAAGCCGGCATCGGCCGGTCCGGACCGCGAGGGCCCATAGCCTTTTTGAAGGCCCGGAGGGACTGAATCAACGCATCGGCCATCCGCCGGAAGTCCTCCAGAATGACCCGATGCAGTGGTTTGACGGGGTCCACCGGGGCGGGAAACGACTCCGGGTCGTCGGGATGTTCCGACGAAGCTCGGCCCCGGATGACCAGGTTCGGCGCGTGTGGTCCATCGATCTCGGCGTCCCACAGCGACGGCCAGTCGGCCGCATCTGGCGGATCGACTGCGGGGGCGCCGGAGGAGGAGCCGTTGTCGGTGTCGAGGCCCCGGACACGGTGCTTACCCACGGGCGACATCCGGCGTGGCTCGAGCTTGCGAACGACCAAATCAGGGGACTCTTCCCGGTGCATGGTCCACCTCTCTCATCTCGAAGGACCTGCCTGAAAACGGTCGCGGCCGGGGATTAGCTTGCGTCGACGGGTATGATGCGAATCCCACGATTCCATCATGTCGCAGACATGAGCCAGCGGCAACGGACTGGTTGCCGGATATGCCGAAACCGCGGGGGCAGAAATGAGAACCCGCCTTCCCTTCGAACCGAATGAGGGCCCGCGCCGATTGGCCTTAACGTTCTGGGGAGATTCGATTATATCGGTCGCCGACGGACCGCCTCCCGCACGGTAAGGAGCCTGTATGCGACGGCCGACAAGTGGGGCGACGCGCGCCCTGGCCATCGCGGCCGTGCTGGCCGTGGCGGGCGGATGCGGGATGCGGGTGTGGGAGATCCGGCCGGAGCCGATCGCCCGGGCCTTTCGGAGCCTTGCGGGCGAGGCCCCTCTTGGCCACGCCAACCAGGCATCCGTGGCGGCGCATGGCAAACAGGCGCCGGCTCCCCCGGGCCCACGGCTGACGCGAGCCGCCGCGCTGTTCGAGGACGGACGCCACATTGAGGGTTTCTCGCGACAGCGCGCACTGTTCGCGTACCGCGAGAGCATGATCCTCGCGCTTGACGAGGTCCGTGCCTCCGGTGTTTCGAACGACGGCCGCGCAGCGCAGGTACTTTACAACCGGGCACTCGGTCGGTTCCTTCGTCTGGGCGGGCGGCATCACCTTCGGCTGGACGACGAGTGGCTCGCGATGATGGCCGAGCGCGGTCTGCCGGTCGCGTTCGCGAACGGGCCGGGGCTCTGGAATCCCGGGCGGTTCAATGAGATCCGATTTGCCGGAGATTTCCTGGTCCGGGGAGCCGATCGCTATTACGGCGCCGAGGGACTGGGCGTACCCGTGATGGCCATCCGCACGCCGACCCGCGACGAGCTGGCGAACCGCCAGGGCGCCAATCGATTCTTGCCCCACGAAGAAGTCTATCCCGCGACGGCCATCGTGCGGTTCCCCGGCGGACCGGCCGAGACCTCGCCCGCGGTCCTCGAGCTTCATGACACGATCGAGGTGGACCGCGCCGACGTTGGCGGGCGGATTGTCCCGCTGGCAGCCGACCTGACGACGCCGACCGCCTATCAGTTCGCGTGTGGTCGGCTCGGCCGAGCTGACCCAATCTCGCTCCTGACACCGCGCGAGCTTACCGTCGAGGCGGGGCTGCACATGCTGCACCCGTACCAGCGCGGGAAGATCCCGATCGTGATGACGCACGGGATGGGCTCGGGCGAGCGGGCCTGGGGCAAGGTCGTCAACGAGCTGCGCGGGGATCCCGAGCTGCGAGCCCATTACCAGTTCTGGCTGTACGTCTACAACACGGTCAATCCGTTCGTGCTGTCGGCGGCGCAGTTCCGTCGGTCGCTGGCGGCGGCACGCGACGCCGTCGATCCAGGGCATACGGATCCGGCCTATGACCAGATGGTGCTGATCGGCCACAGCATGGGCGGCCTGATGTCGCGGCAGGCGATCACCGACAGCGGCGATGCACTCTGGCGGCTCAATAGCAGCCGGCCGATCGAGAGCCTGGAAGCCCCCGAAGAGGACAGGGAACTGATCACGCGGGTGTTCTTCTTCCGGCCGCTCCCTTTTGTGAGGCGGGTGGTCTTCATCGCGACGCCGCATCGCGGGACCAGGCTGGCCAGCAACCCGCTCGGCCGGATCGGCGACTCGTTCCTCCGGTTCCCCACGACGCTCGAACGTTCCCATGCCGAGCTGATCGCCCGCAACGATCGGAGCCTCTTCACACCGCTATTCCTCGCGGGCGTGCCATCGAACATCGACACGCTCGGCCTGAACAACCCCTATCTAACAGCCGTCGATCGCCTGCCGCCGGCCCCCGGGGTTGCGGCGCACACGATCGTCGGCAAGGTCGGCCCGGGTCCGCTGGAGGAAAGCAGCGACGGCGTTGTGCCCTACTCAAGCTCACACGTCGACTGGGCGGCGTCCGAATTCGTGGTCCCGACGAATCACTTCTGCCAGGACCACGAGCAAACGGTCGAGGAGCTGCGGCGGATCCTCCGGCAGCACCTGCGGTCGCTGGGGGTTGACACAGAGGCCGGTCCTCCCTGAGCCGGACGGCCGCCGAATCACTCAACGCGAGTACCCAGTGTGCCTCAGCAGCCGCTGGCCGACGGTCTTCCCCGTCTTCGGGTCGAGGAGCTCGATGTAGCGTCCGGCGCTCTCGTTGCCAAAGACGATCACGTGGCGATCGTCGACCCGGAGATCGACGCGGTTGCTGTACTGCGAATGGGAGACGCTGCCCCGTCCCCACAGGTGGGTCGTCCAGAGCGTCTTGCCCTGCTTGAGGTCGTACGCGATCACGTCGCAACCCGCCTGCTGCGGGATGTAATCCGTGCGGTAAAGCACGTCGCCGCCGATCGCAAATGTCGAAGACCGATAACCTTCCCAGGATGTGACCGTCCGCCCGTCGCGGGTCATTGTGATCGTCGATGCCCACGACTTCCCGGGAACCGGCGTGACGGTCGCCTGGTAGCCGCCCTGGACCCGTCGGGCGCAGGCTTCCGCCGTCGCGTTGTCGTCGGACCAGGTCCACTCCGTTTTTTCGGCGGCCGCCTGGTCGGGAAGTCGGCGACGATCCTCGTCCGTGTGATACGGATTATTCTGGGGGTAATTCTGAGGGGCCTGTTTCGGCCTGCCGTCGAGCTGGCCGAGCAGGGACCGGGCGCGCTCGAGGTTGGCCTCGGCCCGACGTAGCTCGGCGCGTTGACGCTCGACCTGCGACTCGAGTTCGGCGACCAGCGCGCGGGCCTGCTCCACCGTCGCGGACGCGGACCCAGGCTCGTCGCCGGCCTGGCTGGGTGCCTTCGCGTGGGCCGACTCTCCGATGAGTCGACCACTGCCGCAGACGAGGACAGGAAGCAAGATCGCCCCGATGAGGCAGCGTCTAACTGCGATCTCAACGTCCATGAGTTCTCTCCCGACCGGCCGGTGCCGCGAGGTGCCTGGCGGTCGCCGGTCTCGTCTGATGGGATGTCGCATTTTGTTCTGACCCAACGACGATTGTATGGGATGAAGACGGCGGCCGCGAGGCTGATCTCGACCCTCGCTCCGTTCCGCACCAGAGATCTGCTCCGCGGCCCGGCAGTCGCCGATCGCTCACCGCTCTTCCGAGTCGACAATCCAGACGTGCAGAAGGTGCGACTCCAGGTATTTCCAGCGGGCGTCGCCGGAATCCGCGAGGACGCGGGCGATCCGGAGCCGGGCAGCATCGCGCGGCAGCAATGTGTCGCCCGCGCCCGGTTCGGGGAGTTGATCGAGCAGCTCGACGGCCCGATCGGCGTCGACGAATGCCGCCGAGTCAAAGAGGGAATCGATGTAGAAGCCGCGATCGTGGTCGGTGGCGTCGCGGATCTGGCCGAGCAGGTCAGCAGTGCAGGCGTCGAGCACCGCGCGGGCGGCCAGGTGATCGTAGCGGGCGACTGCCGCGGCGACCTGGGCGTCGGAGAGCGCCGCGACGGCATCGCGCTCGTCCGGGCCCCGGAGCGGCTGACGGAGTGCCAGGGTCCGGCCGATCAGCTCGGGAACGAGCCGGGCGTCGACCTGCTCGGCGATGGGCAGCAGGCCCGCGGCCGCCGTGCTCGCCGCGCCGAGGCCGTTCCACGAATCCTCTCCGTCCTCGACGGCCCGCTCGAGCACGCCGAACGCCACGCGCAGGAGGCTGGTCGCGGTCGCCTGGTCAGCTTTCCGCGCCAGGGCCATCACGCCGAGGGCTCGCGCGTGGGCGCGGCAGTCCTTCATCCGGGCGGCGATCGCTAGGGCTCGCGCGGGATCGACGCTCGCCATTCGGTAGCAGACGCGCAGGGCGTAGTCGTCGCGGAAAAACGGCCACTGATCGCGCAGCATCCGCAGGACCCGTTCCGCCTCAGCCGGCTTGCGACCCGCCAGCTCGTGGGCGATGTGGCCAAGGTTCGCGTCGTGATTGCGATCGGACTCCATGCCGCCGATCAGCCCGAGCGCACCCTCCAGGTCGATCGAGGCAAGTTCCTCGGCAACCGTCTGGCGCGCGAAGGCGGGCCAGCCGGTCAGAGGCAGATCCTTCGCCACCGCCTGACCCTCGCGCAGGATGCCCGCTGCCCGCTCGGTCTCGCCCAGGTCGAGCAGCGCCTCGCCGATGTTCGCGAACTTGAGCGCGCGGTTGGCCGCGTCGGGAACCTCGTGCGCGTCGTCGATGGCCCGCGTCAGCAGGTCGAGCTTGCGGGTGCGCTCGGACTCCGGGAGGACTGCGGCCAGCGATACCCAGGCCCAGGCCCGCGTGTCGGGATTCGCGATCGACTCGACCAGCCGAATCGATTCGTCGTGGGCCGAGCCGGCGCGTTCGACCGCCAGTTCGCGGCGATTGAAGTCCCGAGTCCTGGCGTCCGGATCCGCGTCGATGATCGACCTGGCCCGGTCGGGGTCGATCCGCATGAGGATCATCAGCATGGCGCGGCGCTCGTTGGGTCCGCCTCTGGTCAGCAGCCGCTCGGTGTCGGCGTCGAGCAGGCGATGGATGAGGGCCAGCTCCGCCGGGTGTGGGAGGGCCGGAGGCCGGTAGCGCAGCGGCGCGGGGCCGGGCTCGTCGTCGCGAGCGATCGTGATCTTCGCATCCGTTCCGGACGGACCGGCCAGGTGCCACGACGGACGATAGCCGGCACGATCGGCGAACAGGAAGAATCGGCCCTCGATCACGCCAGGCAGGGTGAACCGGCCCTCGGCGTCGGTCTGCGTACGAGTCGGCATCGGGCCATCGCCCGACTGCCGCACGGTGACGCCCGCCACGCCGCGGCCGGCCCGGTCCAGCACCCGGCCCGAGACCGCGCGCACCCGGCGGAGCGTCAGGTCGGTCAGCGTCGGGGCAGTGTCGGGTCCGAGTGAGAGCCAGCGCGAGGTGTCCGACATGAAGCCGTCAGCTTTCGCCTCGGCGCGGTAGGCGTAACCGCGGCGGAGTTGCCGCGGCGTCCGGAACTCGCCCCGGGAATCGGTCTGGAGCATGGTCACGCCGTCGATTGAATCAGGCTGCGGATCGGGGGAGCCGTCGCGACCGGGTCGGCGCGATCGGATTCTTACCGAGGCACCGGGGACCGGCTTGCCGGCCGAGTCGACGACTCGACCTGAGAGAGCCACGGTGTTGGCGCCGCTGATGCGAAGTGTGACCGGCTCATTTCGGCCGGGGACAGCCGTGACCGGACGATCGGTGCGTGCGTCCCTAGAGTGAGCCTCGAGAGTCACCGTCTGACCGGGGTGGATTCCCTCGAGGACGAAGACGCCCCGGGCGTCGGTCGTCGCCGACGCGGTCGAGTTGGCGCTCATCCACATTTCTTTCTGCCCTTCGATTGGCACAAGGACACTCCAGCGCCCGTCAACCGACGCGCCGGCGACCGGCGTGCCATCCTCGCTGACGACGGTTCCGATCAGCGGGACGCCGCGCTGAAGGTCGATCGGCGGAAGGGATTGCTCGGCGTCCAACCCAATCGTCAGCTTCTCTGTACCGACGGGCCGCGTCGACAGATACCCCCGAGGTGCGATGACGAACCGCGAGCCCTCGCCGGGGAGCGCCAGCGCCTCGTAACGGCCGTTCGCGTCCGTCTTCACCATCGGCATGCTGGTCTGGTTGGGTCCGAAGTATCGCAAGCTCGCCCCCGCGAGCGGCCGGTGAGTGTCGCGGTCGCGAACCTCACCCCGCACGCGCACGGCCCTGGTGAGCCCGATCTCGATGATCGCCTGCTTGCGGGGCTCGACCTTCGCCGAAACCATGCCGGGGGCGTAGTATTCCGACGGACCCGGCGTCTCGGTCGAGATCGACAGATCACCCGCCGCGATCGTCGAGAACTCGAATCGTCCAAGATCGTCGGTGACGCTGCGAGACTCGGCGTAGACCTCTGGACCCTTCGGAGGCCGCGAATGGATGCGAACCGTAAGCCCTCGAACGGCGGCGGGATCGTCGGCGATGTATTTGCCCTGGACCCGTGCGACCGGACGGAACTGGATCGTCGGCTCGCCTTGCACACCCCGGCGGAACATGGCGGTCTGCTGGCCGAATTGCCGACTGTCGACGCGGACGCCCTCGATCTGGTCCGGGGGGAACGCAAGTAGTGTGGCGCGGCCGTCGGCCCCGGTCACGGACGAGCTCTGGTCGATCAGCTCATCCGGAACGCTGGTCCGAGCGCTGTGGATGTAGCGAGTACCCACCGCCGCCTCCGGCAGCGGCTTGCCATCTGGGTCGAGAATTCGAACGCGAATCGGTATCGGCCGGCGCAGGGTGAGCCGTTGCGGCCGGTCATCGAGGCGGGATTCATCCTTTCGATCGCGGACCGTCCATGCCGCGGTCGCGCCGGGTCGATAGGCCCAGAGCGCGGGGCGTATCAGCGCCGAGAGTGCCTCGCGCGAGAGAGCCGGCAGACGAAAGGCGCCGTCCTTGCCGGTGGTCGTCCGCCCCAGGACCGCGACAGCGCTGCTCTCGGTTCGAGAGACGGCGACCAGCCACACCCTGGCGCCGACCGCTGGCCTGCCGTCGGCGTCAACCACAGTGCCGATGATCGTCCGCCCTGATTGGTCAGCCTTCGCGGCGGCCGTTGCCTTGCCCGGCCGCGGATCCTGACGCGCCCGGACGCTCGGCAGCGCCACGATCGCCAGGAGCCCCAGCACTGCGATCGCGTTCCAAGAGAGCCGGCTGTGCAGGCGGCGCCTACCGTCGAGCAGCCGGACCAGCCGGCGGCGGATGGAGGCCTCGGACCGGAAGAGTCCCATCGCGGGAGCCGGTATCGCGGCATGACCATGCCCACGAGCCACGACTGCGAGCAGGCCGGCGCCGCAATCGCGACGGGCGACGGATCCCAGCGCAAGCGCAGCGTCGTCGCAGGCATACTCGCGGTGGACGTCGACCAGTCGATTTGCCAGCCAGGCGACGGGGTGGAAGAAGTACACGGCCTGCACGAGGCGCTGGAGCGTCGCGACCCAGACATCGCCCCGGCCCACGTGGAGCAGCTCATGGAGCACGATCCATGAGAGTTGCGAGGACGACAGCTCCGCCGCCAGTCCCGGCGGTACCAGCAGCCGGGGCCGGAACCAGCCCCAGACCGCCGGCGCGGCGAGGGCCGAGGTTTCAAACACGGCGACACGACGCTTCAGCCCGACCAGCCGGTGAAGCCGCGCCAGGTCGATCGGGAGTGACTCGGCCGCAAGGGGAGTCGCCCCGCGCAGCCGATGGTGCATCCGGACGTTGGCCAACACCAGTCGCGCGAGCAGGCCAGCCACAATCCCCGCCCACGCGAGCATCAGCAAGGCGGCCGGGGACAGGGTGGTTTTCCCCGCCCCGGAATTCGCCAGGCGATCTATTCCCTCGAAGGATTCGCCAACGGTCGGAGCTGAACTCGCGGCGACGCCGTCCAACGCCGTTTGATCCGCGGAATTCGTCGCGGCAGCCCTCGATCCGGTCCGCTCCGAGGGCTTCTGGAGAACGGAGCCGGGGCGCGGCTTCGGCGCCGAGGCGAGGTGCGCCGGTGGAGACGCCGCCGCGAAAGGATCGGAGAATGGATCGATCGCCGCGGCCACGTCCGCCGGCCTTTCGCTCGTCCAGCCGGCGAGGTGGTCGGCCGTCTGCCGGGTGGATAACCGAGCCAGCCATGCCGGTCCGTCGATGGGAATCGGCAACGCTAGCTTCAAGATCAGGAGCACGAAAAGCCCGTAAGAGAACTGTGGCGACAGCCGCCGGCGCAGGATGAGCCACGGTACACCGATGACGACGATCAGGACGGTCGACTCGACAACGCCGCGGATCAGGCAGGCCGACCAGGACGCAGCCCAGGCGTTGAGCAGACCGGTGGTGGTCATCGCGGTTCCTCCTCCTCATCGGGTGTGAGCTTGTCAAGCAGGACGCGAAGGTTCTCCAGCTCTTCGCCCGAGAGCTTGCTCCGCTTGACCAGGTAGGAGATCAGGGGTCCGGAAGTTCCCTCGAGCGCGTTGGCCAGCAGGCCGTCGGCCGCGGCGTAGAGCGACCGCAGCGCCGACCGCGCCGGGCGGTACAGGAAGCTGTTGCCGACGCGCGTCGTGGTCAGATACCCCTTGTCAACGAGCCGCCGCAGCACGGTCTTGGCCGTCGTCGGCGCCCAGCCATGCGCCCGCCCGGCTTCCTCGTACACATTCCGCGCGGCGCAGCCCCCGGGGCTCTTCCATACGATCCGCATCACCTTCCACTCGGCCGCCGTGAGCGGCTCGGACGCCTCGCCCGCCATCGAAAGTGTTCCTTCCCGCCGACTGTTCCGTTCGCCAAACGACTAGGACAATAGTCGATCGGATGGGACGTGTCAACGAGTGGCCGGCGTTCCCCGCGCCGAGTCTCGCCGGCGCCCGGCTTGCGTGGTTTCACCCGTCGTGGTATATACGCAGACGGATAACCGGTCCCGGGCGAGCGAACGATGGCGAAGAGGCGGCGGTCGAATCCCCTGGCGCTGGCGGTGCTGGTGCTGCTGTTCGAGCGGCCGATGCATCCGTATGAGATGGCGCGCACGCTGAAGGAGCGGCACAAGGCGGACAGCATCAAGATTCGGTTCGGCTCGCTGTACACCGTGATCGATTCGCTGGTCGAGGCGGGCCTGATCACGCCTCTCGAGACGGTGCGGGAGGGACGTCGGCCGGAGCGGACCGTCTATGAGCTGAGGCCGGCTGGGAAGCTCGAAATGCACGACTGGCTGCGGTCGCTGATCAGCGAGCCGGTGAAAGAGTATACCGACTTCGAGGCGGGCCTCTGCCTGATCGCGGCGCTGCCGCCGGGCGAGGCGATCGAGCAGTTGAAGCGGCGAGAGCATCGGCTGGACGAGGATTGCCGGGCCCTGCGCGCCGGGCTCGACGGCGTCCTCGTGTCGGGCTTGCCGCCACTCTTCGTGGTGGAGGCCGAGTATCGCCTCAGCCGGATGGAGGCCGAACGGCAATTCGTCCTGGCGTTGCTGCGGCGGATCGATCAGGAGGGCTGGGCGAGCTCGCCGGCGTGGAAGTATCTGCACGGCGGGCGAGCCGAGGCCGACGAGAAACCAAAGACGGGCCCGAAGAGGAGAGGCAAAAAGGACGCAAAGGGCTGAATTGAATTGAGTGGAAGAAATCCCCCGGCGCGGTGCGTCACCACCGCGCCGAGGGGGTGGACTCTGAGTCGGTTCCGCGGGCGAAACCTGAGCCTCAAAGCCGGCAAGCCCAGGCTACCAGGTGAAGCTCCGAAGGGCCAGTCGTGCGCGCGCACGGCGGCCCGGGAATCGGCCGGTTTTCCGGTTCATTCCAGCAGGAAAGGAGCTTCGCGATGGCGGATTCCTCGTACCGCGTGGTCATCATCGGCGGCGGCATCGGCGGTCTGTGCCTGGCCCAGGGGCTGAAAAAGGTGGGGGTCGAGGTGTCGGTGTTCGAGCGCGACCGCTCGCCCACGGCCCGGACTCAGGGCTATCGGATTCACATCAGCCCACGCGGTGCGCAGGCTCTCCGGGAGTGTCTGCCCGCCGCGCTGTGGCAGGCTTTCGCGGACTCGTGCGGCCGGTCGCCGCATTCGTTCCGGTTCCTCACGCACCGGATGGAGGAACTGCTGCGGGTCGAGGCGCCCGCGGACGGTACGGCCGAGCTGCACTACTCGGCCAGCCGGAGCCGTCTGCGCCAGGTGCTTCTGACGGGGCTCGACGAGGTGATCCAGTTTGACCGGGTCTTCTCGCGGTATGAGGTGCTGGCCGATGGACGCGTGCGGGCCCATTTCGAGGACGGCCGCTCGACCGATGGCGACGTGCTGGTGGGCGCCGACGGGGGAAACTCGCGGGTGCGAGGGCAGCTCTTGCCGCTGGCGCAGAGGGTGGACACGGGCATTCGTGCGCTGGGCGGCAAGGTCGTGCTGGACGACCGGACGCGAGCCGAGCTCCCGCCGAGTCTTCTCCAGGGACCGACGCTGGTGCGGGCACCCGCGGCGCACGCGATGTTCCTGGCCGCGCAGGAGATGGTCGGCGCAGACGGCAAGATCGACCTCCGCGACAGTCTTCGAAGCGAGCGGCCGGCCGTCGCGAGCCTGCGATTCGAGGACAATCAGAGCTACCTGATGTGGGGCCTCAGCGGACGCGGTGCTGACTCGGGCTTTCCCACCGGGCCGGGGCAGATGGCCGACGAGGCGCTCCGCGACCTTGCCCTTCGGATCTGCTCGGACTGGCACCCGGACTTTTCGCGGATGATCCGCATGACCGACCCCTCGACGATCGGCGGGATTGCGATTCGGACATCGGTGCCGGTCAAGCCCTGGCCGACGGGACGGGTGACGCTGATCGGCGATGCGATCCACAGCATGACGCCGTATCGCGGCATCGGCGGAAATGTCGCGCTCCGCGACGCGAGCCTCCTCGCGCGGAAGCTCGCGGCCGCGCGTCGCGGCGAGATGCCGCTGATCAAGGCGATCCACGAGTACGAGGCGGCGATGATCGAGTATGGCTTCCGGGCCGTGAAGCGCTCGCTCCAGGCCGCCGAGCAGGCCCATGCGTCGACTGCGCTCCAGCTCCGGATAGGCAACGCGATCTTCCGGCTGGTCAACCGACTTCCGGCGCTCAAGGCCCGGATGATGCGGTCGGACGATTGAGAAACCGCCTGGAGAACCGGCGACGTGAGTCGCCGGGTCCCTCACTCCCGCGGACCCGACGACCGACACCTGATGACCCGGCGACTCTCATCGCCGGTTTTTGGAGTCATTGCCTAGAATGAACGTGAGCCAGCACTCCGAACCCCAGGCGAGATGATCATGCCGACGACTGATGATCGTGACCATGAACCGGCCGAGCCCCAGCAAACGGCGATCCTGCTGATCGCCCACGGCAGCCGGGAAGACTCGGCCAATCGCGACCTGCACGAGCTGGCCGAGCGGCTGGCCGGTTCGGGATCGGGCCGCCGCCCGATCGTGATCGCGAGCTTCCTGGAACTGGCCGAGCCCGACATCGCCACGGGCGGCGATCGTTGCGTCGCCTCGGGCGCGGATCGGGTGCTGATGGTGCCCTATTTCCTCTCGGCGGGCGTGCACCTGAGGCGCGACCTCACGGCCGCACGCGACGAGCTGGCGGCGCGCCACCCTTCCGTTGCGTTCCACCTCGGCCCGCCGCTCGGGCCCCATCGCCTGCTCGACGAGCCGGTCGCCGCACGGATCGACGAGCTCGAGGCCTCGATCGACGGGGGGCCCGTTCGGGGCCTTGGGCGAGAATGACAAGCGGACGGGCACGTCGAGGACTCGGTGCCCGTCCGCCTGGTTTCCGTGTACCTTGCCCGGTACGATCGCCCGGGCGAAACGCTCGCTTACTTATTTCGCCGCCTGCTGAACGGCGGGCGTCGTCGTTTCGATGACGGGTATCGGACGGGCGGCCGCATCGCGGGCCGCCTCGCGGGCCGTGTCGGCCACCGGTCCCCAGAAGACCCCCAGGAGGATCGTCAGCCCGGCACACGCGGCCACCGACGCGGCCACCGGCCAGCCGCCGCGGAATTGCTGCGACTCGCCCTCGCCGGCGGGTGCGAGGTACATCAGGACCACGATCCGCAGGTAGTAGTACGCACCCACCGCCGAGTTGAGCACGCCGATCACGGCCAGAATGAAGAAGTTCCACGACTCATCGAGGTCCTGGGCGGCCAGGGCGGAGGCGAAGATCTCGAACTTGCCCCAGAATCCCAGCAGCGGCGGGATGCCGCTGAGGCTCAACAAGCAGACCGCCAGCGCGGCCGCCGGCAACGGCTGCGTCCAGCCCATCCCCGAGAGCTGGCGGACCGTCTCGACCCGCCGGTCGCCCAGCCGCAGGCCGATGATCACGCCAAAGGCGCCCAGGGTCATCAGCGAGTAGGCCACCAGGTAGAAGAGGATTCCCTCGGCGCCGTAATAGAGCTCGGTCCGCTGCTGGCCGTTGGCGAAGGCCACCGTCACGCCGACCATCAAATAGCCGGCGTGCGCGATCGACGAGTAGGCCAGCAGCCGCTTGAGATCCTCCTGGAGAAGCGCCACGAAGTTCCCGAGCGTCATGGTCGCCGCCGCGATGACCCAGCAGAGCATCACGGCCTTCTGCGAGACCTCGATCGACGACGAGAACATGTAAGTCAGTGCACGCAGCATCGCGAGGAATCCGACCGCCTTCGGAACCCACGACAGAAGCGCGGCGATCACCGTGGGCGAGCCCTGGTAGACGTCGGGCGCATAAAAGTGGAGCGGCACGGCCGCGACTCGGAAGCAAAGTCCGGCCATCACGAAGACGATGGCGATCAGGGCCAGCCCGACGTTGGGCATGCCGGCGACCTTGGGGATCAGGTACGCCGCCGCCTTGAGGTTGCCGATGCCGGTGACGCCGTACAGGTACGCCAGGCCGAAGAGCAGCAGCCCCGACGCGAAGATGCTCAGGTAGAAGTACTTGGTCGCGGCCTCCTGCGTCGAGGGCGTCCGGCGCGAGAGGTAGAGCAACAGGTACGTCGGGATGCTCACCAGCTCGAGCCCGACGAACAAGAACACCACGTCGTTGGCGGCGGCGACCAGCATGGCGCCGGCGTTGACCATCAGCAGCGAGCCGAAGAACTCGCCTGCCCGCTCGTCCGACGGCTCGTCGTGCGCCAGCCCGATCACGATCAGGCCGGTGAGCTGCAGGACCAGTCGCGACCAGAACGACAGGGCATCATTGATCGCCACGGAGGCATAGACATCGGACTCGCGGCCGGAGTTCCATAGCAAGGCGGCGGTCGAGGCGAGCAGGGTCCACGTCGCCACGCGGCACCAGAAGCGCCTCGGCTGGGGGATGAAGGCCGAGAGCGTCATCATGGCGACGGCCGAGAGCAGGAGGATCAGCTCGGGGGCCAGGATCGCGGCCGTGCGGATCACGGCCTCATACGCGTTCGTCGCCATCGTCAATTGCTGCCTTTCTTCGAGTTGCCGCCGTCGCCCTTCGTCGCCGCCCCGGGCTGCGGAGCCGCGCCGGCCTTGTGCCCGGCCTCGTCGTCACCCTTCTTCGTCTCGCCCGTGGCGTGCGGAGCCGCGCCGGGCCTGTCATGGGCCTCGCCACCGCCCTGCTTCGTGGCGCCGCTCGACCTGGGGGCCGCGCCCTTCGTATTCGCTCCGCGCCCGGGCGTGGACGGTGCGCCCGCGCCTCTTCCGCCCCCGCGCACCGCGCTCGGGGCCTGCTCGCGAATGGTCTGCTCCGTGCGGTCGGCCCGGATGCGCTCGCGCTGCATCTCGAGGTTGTTGAGCAGGTCGTGCACCGGCGGCTGAATCTGCTCGATGATGGGCCGGGGATACACGCCGATGCCCACGATCAGGATCATCAGCGGGGCCAGCCCCGCAATCTCATGCCAGCCCAGCGGGGGGCACCAGGCCGGTGCCACGTGGTGGTCGTCGCCCGAGTGGCCGTGCGGCGCGGTGTGAGTGCCGCCCTCGTCGTGGGCCTCAGGCACCCGTAGCGGGCCGAAGACCACGCGGCGGAGCATCCAGAGCAGGTAGAACGCGCCCAGGATCATCCCGGTGGCCGCGAGGACGCCGGCCCGCGGACTGGCGGCATAGGCGCCGATCAGGATCGGGAACTCACCGACGAACCCGTTCAGGCCCGGCAGCGCCGCCGATCCCAGCGACGCCAGGATGAAAAAGAACGCCAGGAGCGGCATCACCTTCCACAGCCCGCTCATCTCGTCCATCGAGCGCGTGTGATACCGCTCATAAATTACGCCCACGCACGCGAAGAGGGCGCCCGTGGTGAGCCCGTGGTTCAGCATCTGGATCACGCCGCCCTCCATGCCGGTGGCGTTGAGAGCGAACAGGCCCAGCACGATGAAGCCCATGTGGCTGACGGAGCTATAGGCCACCAGCCGCTTGACGTCGGTCTGCGCCAGTGCCGCGAGTGCCCCATAGATGATGCCGATGACGGCGATCGTGGCGATGATCGGGGAGAGCGCCAGCGAGGCCAGCGGCGTCATCGCCAGGTTGAACCGCAACAGCCCGTAGGTTCCCACCTTCAGCAGCACGCCCGCTAGCATGACCGAGCCGGCCGTCGGCGCCTCGACGTGCGCCAGCGGCAGCCAGGTGTGCACCGGGAACATCGGGACCTTGATGGCGAAGCCCGCGAGCAGCAGCAGGAAGACGATCACCTGCGGGCACTTCCAGTTGATGACGCTCGGCGCCGACCGGAGGATGTCGTCGTAGCTGTTCCACTGGCCGACGTCCCGCCAGGCCGGCCAGTTGATCGAGCTCAGCCCCTTGGTCAGCTCGGGGATCGAGAACGTCAGCACCTTGCCGGGCGTGAAGTTATAGTGGATGACCACCAGCGCGATCACGCCGAGCAAGGTCAGCAGGCTGCCAGCCAGGGTGTACAGGAAGAACGTGACCGACGCCCGCCGCCTCTGCGGCCCGCCCCAGATCCCGATCAGGAAGAACAGCGGAATCAGGGTGAACTCGAAGAAGATGTAGAACAGGATCACGTCGAGGCTGGCAAACAGTCCAAGTAGGCCCGTCTGAAGCGCCAGGAGGAAGCCGAAGCGCGCGGCCACTCGCTCCTTCACTGACGTCCACGAACAGCACATCGCCGTGATCGTTAGCAGCGACGTCAGCACGAACATCCAGAGGCTCAGCCCGTCGAGGCCGAACGCCACGCGGATATCGGGCCGGGTCTGGTTCTCGCCCGGGCTGCCGCCCCACGAGATTCCGAAGTGCCCGTCGGTTACGGTCGAGAACTGCGGACCGGCGACCTGCGGGCGGAACGACGCCAGGAGCGCCAGGCTCGCCGCCAGGGTGATCAGGCCGACGCCCATCGCCAGCCCGCGCGCCATCTGAGGGTTGTCCCGCGGGACGAACGCCAGCGCGATGCTCCCGGCGATCGGGAGGAAGATGGTGATGACCAGCAATGTCGCCATTCAAACGTCCCCGTCGGCTTTGATGACTCGCGACGTCGTCGTGACCGCCGCGGATCGAGGCCTCGATCCGATGTACAGGAGGATGGCCAGGACACCCAGCACGACCGCCAGGGCGCCGATGCCGAACACGATGACCACCAACAGGAGCGCCACGCTGATCGCCGACCCGGCCGCGTAGTGCTGGATCAACCCGTTCTGGGTGGCCGCCAGCCGCGCCCTCGCGATCGCGCGGGGGATCAGGGCGATCCCCGTCACCAGCCGGTCGACCACGTAATCGTCGAAGATCCCGCTCATCCACGAGAACGCTCGCACCGTCCCGACGACGAGGATCCCGTAGATCTCATCCACATAGAACTTGTTCAGCGAGGCCGCGTACAGCGGCCCCGACGCCGCCCGCACGCTGGCCGGCAGCGTGCTGGGCTTGCCGTACATCACATACGCCAGCCAGATGCCGCCGACGCCGACCGCCGTGCCCAGCAGGGCGGTAATCCACGAGAACCCGTGCTCGGCATGCGGGAGCGTCTCGAAGGCCAGCGTCTTCTCCAGGTGCCCGCCGAACCACTCGGCAGGGCCGCCCATGATCGGCCAGGTCAGCAGGCAGATGAAGCCGATCAGCACCGTGCAGCCGGCGAGGATCAGGAGCGGGACCGTCATCACCGGCGGCGACTCGTGGCCGATCTCGTGGTGGCCGTGGCCGTGGGCATCGGCGGCATGGGCGTCGTGACCGTGGGCGTGGGCGTCCGCCGCTCCGGCGACCTCGGGGTCGTCGGCACTGGGCAGCTTCTCCGGTCCCCAGAAGGTCATGAAGAACGCGCGGAAGGTGTAGAACGCCGTCATGAACGCCGTCGCGAGTGCCAGCACAAAGATCACCCCATAGAGCCAGCCCCAGGAAAGGTGCAGCTCGTGCGAGGCATGCGAGGCTCCCGAGATCGCGCCGAGGATCTCGTCCTTGCTGAAGAAGCCCGATAGCGGCGGCAAGGCGGCCAGCGCCAGCCCGCCGACGAAGAACGTCCAGCACGTGATGGGCATCCGGCGCCGCAACCCGCCGAAGCGCCTCATGTCGATCACGTCGCCCATCGAGTGCATCACGCTGCCCGAGGCGAGGAAAAGCAGCGCCTTGAAGAACGCGTGGGTGAACAGGTGGAACATCGCCGCGACCACGGCGAGCTGCGCCACGTCGCCGACGCCCGAACCCAGCGCCATGAACATGTAGCCGAGCTGGCTGACCGTCGAGTACGCCATCACGCGCTTGAGGTCGAACTGCGTCAGCGCGATCGCCGCCGAGAGCAGCGCGGTGAGACAGCCGGTGACGGCGATCACGATCTGGACGCCGGGCGCCAGGCTGATCATCGGCATGGACCGAGCGATCAGGTACACGCCGGCCGTGACCATCGTCGCGGCGTGGATCAGCGCCGAGACGGGCGTCGGGCCCTCCATCGCGTCGGGCAGCCAGGTGTAGAGCGGGATCTGGGCACTCTTGGCCGTCGCACCCCAGAAGAACAGCAGCGCGATCCCGACGATGGCGGAGTGCGGGATGATCACAGGATCAGTGGCCCTGGCGGCCTCGAAGACCGCGCCGTAGCTCAGGTCGTGACCGGGCATGACCGTCCAGAGCCAGAAGATCGCGATGGCGAACCCGAAGTCGCCCACGCGATTCACGAGGAACGCCTTCATCGCGGCGGCCGCCGCCGAGGGCCGCGCGTACCAGAAGCCGATCAGCAGGTAGCTGCACGCGCCCACGCCCTCCCAGAAGACGTAGGTCAGCAGGTAGTTGTTCGAGAGGACCAGACCCGTCATTGAGAAGACGAACAGGCCGATCAGCGCGAAGAATCGGGGATAGCCGGGATCGCCCGACATGTAGCCGATCGCGAAGATCGCCACCAGGCACGAAACGAACGTCACCATGGACATCATCATCGTGCTGAGGCCGTCGACCCGCATCTCGATCGGGACGTCCAGGCCGCTGACCGTCAGCCAGTTCGAGGCGACGGCGGTGACCTCCGGCCCGGCCGAGGAGAACGCCCCCAGCGAGACCAGGAACGCCAGCCCGATGCCGGCCACGACCGGGATGTGGGCCAGCCCCTTGAGCTGCCGCCCCGCCGCCGCGGCGATGATGGCACCGAGCAGCGGGAAGAACGGGATCAACCAGGCGTTGTGGACGAAGAAACCGTGGTCCGGTGTCATGGAAACGACTCTTTCATTCGGGCGAAACGGCGGCTCGACGCGGCCTGCGGGTTCGGGACGAAGCGAGCGAGCAAGCGAGCGAAGCGGAGACCGTCAATCCCTCGTCACGATCCAGGGCTGGACGGGGTGGGCCGGCTCGACCCCGGCCGGCGTCAGGTTCGGATACGACTCGGGGCCGGCGATCACCCCGATCGGCTCGGCCTCCTCGGCGACCTCGGAGGTCGGTGTCGCCGGGACGCCCTCCTCGCGGATGTCCTGCCAGAGCGTCACGTCGAGCGACGATCGCCGGTTGTACAGAATCACGATCAGGGCCAGCGCGATCGACGCCTCGCAGGCCGCCACGGTCAGGATCATGATCGTGAACACCTGGCCGGTCCAGTTGCCGTGATACCGGCCGAAGCCGACGAGCGTCAGCGCCACACCCTGGAGCATCATCTCGGCCGAGAGGAACATCACGATCAGGTTGCGCCGGCTCAGGAAGCCCAGCATGCCCAGCGCGAACAGCGCGGCGCCGATCAGCAGGTAATCCCGGAGGACGTCCAGCGAGAACACGTCGGTGGCGGGCATGGTCTTCGAATCCCCAGCTTGGTCGATGGCGCTTCGTTCGGTCGTTCAGCTCGTGAGACGGAATGAACCTGTTTCGATCAGGGGCGGCTGGACCCCAGGGCCGCGACCTGCGCCGGGTCGTGCCCCGGCCGGATCGGACGACGCGGGTTGGTGATCGCCACGCAGCCGATCAGGGCCACGAATAGCAGGGCGCCGGCGATACCGGCCG
>DAIDHB010000045.1 GCA_027452145.1 Planctomycetales bacterium | reverse complement strand
AGGACGAGGGGGTCAGACCAGGTTTCCGGCTTTTTCGCCGCTCCGGTCCGGTCCGCCCGCCCGCCCGGTCCGGTGGTCGCAGGACGACAGGACGCAGGACGAGGGGGTCAGACCAGGTTTCCGGCTTTTCCAGGACGAGGGGGTCAGACCACCAGGACGAGGGGGTCAGACCAGGTTTCCGGCTTTTTCGCCGCTCCGCTCCGGTCCGCCCGCCCGCCCGGTCCGGTGGTCGCGGGCCGGGCCGCTCGGCGGCCGGGGCATGAGGCGAAGCCGTGGGAGTCGCAACGGGTATTGTCGGGAGAGTCGGTGTCCGACCGAGTTTCTCGTCTTTTTTCGCCGGCAACGCCCCGGTCATCCCGCCCCCCGCCCGCGATCGCCGGCCCGCCGGCCGGCCGGATCGGGACCGCCGCCGGAGTCGGCCGTCCCGGGTCGGGCTCGGGGCGCTCAAGCCCCAGTCCGTTCCAAGGCGGCGGCTCGGCCTGAGCGGCACCGTTGCCACGATGGAGGCACCGCCGATCGCCGCGTTCGGGGTGGGTGATCCGGCAGGTTCGGCCTGCACAGTGCCGTGCCAATCAGGTGCCTTTCGCCCTCGACTTTCCGATCCTCATGTTGTAACCTGATGGCAACCAATCGATTGGGGTGCGATCCATGACGCATGGCCAGTTCCATCAGATCCTCGGCAGCATCGACGAGCTTTCGCCCGAACAGATGCAGCAGCTTCGACACGAGCTGGATTGCCGGTTGGCCGTAACCGGCGGTCAGGTCCACTCGCCGCTGACCGAGGCCGAGCTGGCCGATCAGGAGGCCCAGCGCCGTCTGCTCGCGGCCGGGATCATCAGCGAGATCAAGCCGTCGCGGCGAGTTCCGTCCGAGACGGATCAGTTCGCACCGATCGCCATCCAGGGCGAGCCACTGTCGGAAACCATCATCCGCGAGCGCCGGTGAGGTGAGTGAGGTCGGGTGGCCGATTATTTTCTGGGCACCAGCGCGATCGTCAAACGCCACGTCCACGAGACGGGGACGGCCTGGGTCCGATCTCTCGCCGCGTCCGCGTCGGGGAACTTCCTCTACCTCGCACGAATCACCGAGGTCGAGGTCACCGCGGCCATCGCTCGTCGTCGCGGCCAGCCCGGTTTCGACGTGGCCCAGGCCAATGTCGCCCTGGGGCTCTTCCGCCAGGACCTGGCCCAGGACTACCGGATCGCCGAGATCACCGTGCCCTTGCTCCAGCGCGCCGCGGACCTCGCCGACAGGCACGCGCTCCGGGGCTATGACGCCGTCCAGTTGGCGGCGGCGCTTCAGGTCCGGTTGCAGGTTCCGCAGTTGATCCTGGTGTCGGGCGATGGCGATCTGAATTTCGCCGCCGCGGCCGAGGGACTGCCCGTCGAGAATCCCAACGCTCACCCTTGAGGTCGGATCGTAGCCGCGGGCGATCCGTTCCATTCGGTGGGCCGGCCGCCGGCCCGCTCGGCCCGCGGCGGGCCGGCTGGCCGACCGGCCGCGACCGATCCGGGCACGCCCGCCCGGCTCATTTGCTGAGGCCGAACCAGCAACCCGGGCCCGATCGCACTCCGCGATCAATAGCCCCCGCCCCGCCCCGACCCCCGCCCGCGATCGCCGG
>DAIDHB010000044.1 GCA_027452145.1 Planctomycetales bacterium | reverse complement strand
GTGGTGCTCGACTCCCAGGTGTACGTCGAGGCGCCGGAGAAGCTCACCGCGGCGTAGGAGGGGAGGCTGGGGGTGCTCCCCTCGATGTCGTAGCCCTGGCTGCCGTAGGCGCCGATCCACGTGCCCTGGGTCGTCGTGTCCGCCCCAAGGTATGAGGCGGGCGCAGGCGCCGGCCCATTCTGCGCGGCCGAGATCACCGGTGCGATCGTGGTGTCCGACTGGATCTGGTTCGTGCCGGTGAACCAGGTGTAGGTATCCGTGGTGGTCTCGGCGCCGGTGCCGTCGGTGTTGCGATAGACGGTCGAGGTTGCCTGGGGATAGACCGTCACGCCGTTGGTCGTGTGCGCGATGTACTGGGTGCTGTCGAGCAGGACCGGCGTCCCTGTCTGGCCGACCTGCACCTTGTCGTCCTTGGCGTATCCGGCGACGTCACCCGGCGTCGAACTCGTGGCCGTCGTGGTAATGCCGTAGTCGTACAGGTTGATCACGCCGGTGGAGTTGTTCAGATACGTCGACGTCCCGCTCTGGAAGTTCATCAGGTCGAGGTACGAATCGTTATAGCCGTTGACGGCCGACGGCTGGGCGGTCTCGATCAGCCGGCCCTGGCCGTCGTAGCGGTTGAGCGTGTACCAGTGATCGCCGTTGAGCGCCGGGTTGGCCGGGTCGGAGATGTCGTGGAAGTCGGTGAGCATCACCTCGCCGGCGTAGTTGGTGTAGACCGTGTTCGTGTTGCCGTCGGGCAGGGTCTCGACGGTTTTGGTCTGCCACGAGTTGTAGCCGTCAGTGTAATTGCTGTTCGTGTTGGTCGTATAGGAATAGTTGTACGTGCCCGGCCCGGTGGCGCCGGCGCCCTGGATGGTCGCCAGGGTGACGCGCTGCTGGTTGTCGTACTGGTAATAGTGGTCGACGTAGGGGGCGAGCTGGGCGTCGGTCGCGGTCAGCGGATTGCCCAGCGCGGCCGCGGCCCGGGCGTACGACTCGGGGGTCAGGTAATCCATCAGGCCGTCGGTGTAGCCGTTGGCCTCGCCGGGTGTGTAGTAGCGGTAGTAGCTGGTCTCCAGCACGTTGTTGCCGCCGTCCTCGATCTGCTCGGTCTCGAGGTCGCCGGCATTGCCGTAGGGCGAGGTGCCGTCGTAGTAGGTGAAGACCGCCTGGCGGATGACGCTCCAGCCGCCGGAGCCCACCTGGCGGCTGAGCGTCACGTTCTGGATCAGGCTATCGCCCAGGCTGTCCGTGCCGTAGGTGTAGTCGAATGACTCGGTGGTGGTCACGCCATTGGTGGTGCTGCCGCGCTGGATCTGGGTAATCTGCCCGGCGGTATTGTGCGTGGTGACCGAGCCGACGTTGCCGTTGGGGTCCGTGAAGCTCTTGAACGTACCCTGCTGGGCCGTGGGGATCGTGTTCTCGAACCCGTAGAAGCGAAGCGTGTCGCCGAGGGGGTCGGTCATCAGGAAATCGCCCGCGCTCCCGTCGGGCTGGAGGTTGTACTCGCTCCCGCCGTAGAACTCGGCGGTGTAGCCGCCCGACCCCGAGTCGAACCAGAGGGCGGAGCTGCCGGCGTTGACCACCATGATCCCGCCGGTGCCGGTCTGCTGGATCGAGGGGAGGCTGGAGTCGACCCAGCCGGGGCCGTAGGGGGAGGTGTTGGAGAGCCCGGAGAGGTTCGACCATTCCAGGGTCGGGCCGAACATCTCGCCGAAGCCGGAGGAGATCAGGTTGGGATCGTTGCCGGTCGCCGCGCCGTTGTTATACCGGACGCCCGAGGCGGAGACCGCCAGGCCGGCGGGGTCGCCCGCACCGGCGCTGGCCGGGGCGGGAGCCAGGTTCGTTCCGCAGTTGCAGGGTTGGGCGGGTGCGACCTCCGGCGTGACGCCGACGTCATTGTCCCGGATGGCGGCCGTGGCGCTGGACTGGCCGATCGTGTAGCCGCTCGGGCCGCTGGCGTAGTAGGCGGCCTGAAGGTCCAGCATGACGGTCTCGGACCCGTTCCTCTCAGTCGATGAGACGCCCCCGCTGGCGCTGAGGCTAATGGTGGCACTGGTTGCACCGGGCGGGATGTTGACCACACCAGAGGGGGAAAGCGTGTATTCGCCCGGCGTGGCGGTCGACGAGCTATCGACGGTGTAGTAGACGGAGAGCAAGGTGGGAGGGGCCGGGCTGGATGACCGGACCGCTGGGTCCGCCGCCGGAGACCGCCGTGAGGGGCGCCACGCCGGCCGTCGAGGGTGCGGTCGGGGGTGAGAGTGGCGCCGGCATCGGCGCCGGCGATGTGGCTGGGGATGGTCGATGCGGCCGGGTCGCGTCGGCCCAGGCCGACTTCAACCCGACCCACCGGCGGTGCAGCGTGGCGCCGCGCTCATGCAGTGTCGCCCGGTCGACGCGCCCCGCCTCGGCGTTCGCCAGCAGCGCCGTCCAGCGATCGAGGACGGTCGTCATCTCCGATCGCAGGAAGGCGCGCTCGGCGCTCAGCGAGGCCGGCTTCCCCTCCGCCAGGCGATACGAGTCGCTGTGCTCACCCCCCCCCCGACGATGCGCAGGTTCAGAGCCTGGGCCTCAGGCCGCGGGGCGATCCCGCCGTGCAGGAGCTGGCGGACTTCCAGGGCCTCGAGCGCTGGGGTACGGTGCCGGCGTCGGCGGGTGGCGGAGACTCGGCGAGGGAGGCGACTCATGGCGCGCAGACTCCGTGGTGCGGCGAGGGCGTCCGACCGCGCGGCAAGGCCGCGGCGGGCCGCATCCTATCGACCTGGGGAAACGACCTGGTTGTGCGACACGACCGAACGTGATCAGCGGGCTGACACGGTCAACAGACGGACCGAGGGCGCATCGATGCTCCCGGGTCGATCACGAAAACGGGCGTCTTGACCGGCACACTCCTGTGCCGATGTGGACGGCAGAACACGACTCTGCGGGCGAAGTTTATCGCTTACAGGGGTCGCAAGGACTTAAGTGAGGCCATATCTAACCCGTGTCGGGTCGAACAAGTCAAGGGGCTACTTCCCGTTTTTCGGTTTTTCGATTGAGGAAGCAATTTGGTTCGTTGAACTGAGTAAAACAGGACGCGTCATCCGAACCAAGAACTGAATCAATTAAATTTAGATGCTAGCTTAAAATGATGTTATCAAATATTTAAATAAACAAACTTGCGATCGCCATCGCCGGGGATCTGCCGCTGCTTGGCCCCTGCGGACCCTTCAAAATCAGCCTTGAACCTCACCGGTCGTCGAAATCGACGCGATGGTTCGCGCGGGAGCCATCCGATACAGGCATCCGGGGCCTTCCCGCCCTGTTCTGGAGCCTTGACGGCCAGGCTCTCCGCTGTCCAGGAGCACGATGACTCCCGGTGCTGATGAGGATGCGAAAGTCTCTTTTTCGAGTCTGCCGCACGGAAACCGGGCCGGGGAATCCGCCCGGGAAGGGCCGAACAGATCAGCCCACGGCAACGCCCTGGGCGCCCGCGCCGAAGTCCAACCGGAGCCCTGGAACGGCGCGGCAAGAGGGCCCGCTGTTTTGCCCTTTCAGGGCTCGTTGAGATGGTTCCGACCGGATATCAGGGCGTTGCCCAGGAATGATTTGTCGCTGCTGCTTCGGGCCGCCGGGGCAGGTTGCCGGTGTCCTGGTACCGTCTCTTTTTTTCGTGCATTTCGCGCGTTTCGCAGTTTAGTCTTCAGGGACCTGAATTCGCGAGGGCGTTTCTGTCCGAAGCATCATCGAGGGGTCCGACATCATGAATCTTCATCGGCGCGACTGGCTGGGCGGCACCGGCGGGAGTCTCCTGGCGCTGGGGGCCGGCCAGGTGCCGGGAACCGGGCCGATCGGGCCGTTCCGCGCCCGCGATCGGCTGACGATCACCGACCTCACGGTCACTCCCATCGCGCTGCCGGATCCCCCGCTTCTGGCCGCGAGCGGCTGCCACGGGCCGTATTTCCTCCGCAACATCATCGAGCTGAAGACCGCCAGCGGCGCCGTGGGACTGGGAGAGACGGTCGGCGGCGAGCGGGTGACGGCCGGGCTGGAGAAAGCCCGGGCGATCGTCGTGGGGCAGAGCGTGCTGTCCTACCGCCGCTGCGCCGCCCAGCTCCAGGCGCTCGGCATGGGCGTGTACGCCGGGATCGAGCTGGCCTGCCTCGATGCCATCGGCCGCGTCACGGGCCGAACGCTCTGCGAGTTGATCGGCGGCCCGGTCCGAGATTCGGTCGAGTTCGCGGCCTACCTGTTCTACCGCTACGCCGCCGATCACCCGGTCGTCCTGGCGGATCCGCACCTGGCCGACTCGCGCGGCAGGGGCGAGCACGCGATCGACGATTGGGGCGAGGTTCGCACGCCCGAGGCCATGGCCGCGATGGCCGCGCGGTTCCGCGACCGCTGGGGATTCCGCACGTTCAAGCTCAAGGGAGGCGTGCTGCCGCCGGAGGTCGAGCGCGACAGCCTGTTCGCCATGGCCGAGCGGCTGGGGCCCGGCGCGAAGCTGCGGATCGACCCGAACGCGCGGTGGAAGAAGGACACTGCGATCCGCATCGGCAAGGAGATCTCCCGGCTGAAAATGGAATACTACGAGGACCCCGTCGCCGGCCAGTCCGCGATGGCCGAGGTCCGTCAGGCCACCGGCCTGAAGATGAGCACGAACATGTGCGTGACGAAGTTCACCGACATCCCGGGCGCGATGCGCACCGAGCCGATCGACGTGCTGCTGGTGGACCACCACTATTTCGGCGGCTTCGCCGGCTGCCAGGCGCTTGGGCCGTTGTCGAAGGGCGTCGGCTGGACGCTCAGCCAGCACAGCAACAGCCACGCCGGCATCACGATGGCGGCGATGGTCCACCTGGCCGCCTCGATCCCCGAGCTGACCCTGGCCAGCGACACGCATTATCCCTGGCTGATCCCCGGCACCGACATCATCGAAACCTCGGGGCTGAAGATCGAGAACGGCGCGATCCGCGTACCGACCGGTCCGGGTCTGGGCGTCGCGCTCGACCCCGACCGCCTGGCCCGCGCGCACGCCACCTACAAGAAATGCGGCATGCGCGGCCGCGACGACCGCTCGCTGATGCGCAAGATCGAGCCGGGCTGGACGGGCGAGCTGCTCTGACGCCGGCGGCCCGTTGCCTAATCCCAGAACGACCCCTTGCCGGCAGGCTTCGCATTCTTGCGGACCGGCAGCATCGCGCCGCCTCGCGTCCCCTCGGCCGGACTGTCCCAGATCGAATCGGCGTCCTTCCGCTGGGACTCCTTTCGCCCGGTACTGAGCATCGACGGCTTCGCATGAGCCCCACCCGACCCCTGCGGCCCCGATGCGGGCTTCTGGAACAGAGCGGCCAGCGACGGCTCGGCGTCAAACCGCGTGTACATCGCCGGCGGCAGGCTGTTGTCCCGGACGAGCAACGCAGTGTTGCCGACGAAGAATGTGTTGTTCCGCGCGATGTCGAGGTTGAACACCGGCTGCACCGGCTGCGGCGTGACCTCCAGGACCTCGGCCCGGCCGCCGACGGTGCGCACCCGCTCGCCCGGCTTCAGGTCACGTGCCATCGCCCAGCCTCGGCCGGGTCTCCAGAACCTATGAACGGGCGTACAAACGATCGTCTCGTCCTTGAACCGGAGCCGCACGGTCTCGGCCGGCGGGTTGTGGTGCACGCCCACGATCGGCTGGTAGCTGAGCACGCCGGTGGTCGTATCCTGGCTGAGCAGCAGGTCGCCGAGCTGGAGCGACTCGATCGGCCGCGGCCCGGTGAGCGTGGGTACAGGAGTTCCGGCCGCGAAGCAAGCGTGATGGATGACGTACGGGACGGTCACGAACTGCACCGTCCGCTTCTTGTACTTCGGCTGGGCCGTCTCATAGCGAAGCCCCAGCTTGTCGGTCCACCAGGTCCGCCACGCCTCGGGGTCGTCGCCCAGGTTCTGGGCGGTGATCTCGGTGAGAGTCGCCGCGACCACCCGGTTGTCCTGGCGGATCGCGCGGTTAAACGATTCGATGGTGGCGACATCCTGGGCCATCATCGGCGGGCTGGCGCCGGGTGCGGGCAGCGCGGCGGCCGCGATCTGCACATTGGCCCGCCCCTGGAGGGTGTCCCTTGTCTCCGGGTCGAGGGCACCGTCGGGAACGCCCGCCAGGAACCGGCCGATCCCGGTCTGGTCCTGCCCGATCGGGGTCAACCCCCCGCCGACGCCCCTCGGGGGCATTGCACCCGCGACGCCGACTCGGGGCGCGACGATCCCCCGCTCGAACAACATCCGCCGCCGCGCCGCCGGGGCCAGACGATAGTAGCGCTGGATCTGCGACTGATCGCCGTCGATAACAAGCTGCGCCGGCTCGCCCCGGAGCCCGGCCGGAGTGATCTTGTACGCGAAGGGCTTGTGCATCAGGGCAACCAGCTCGCCGACGTACTCGCGCGGATCCCGGCGCTTCAGCTCGTTGATCGCGAACGATCGACCCTCGGGCCACTGTTCGTGCAGGGCCAGGGCCACCAGCGCGTGCGACGACGCCGGGCACTGGATCCGGGCGAGCATCTCGGCGGCCATCTCCTGGTGCCTCTTGCTCCCGCGGGCGAAGACCCTGTGGATCATCGGCACAGCGCGGGGGTCGTTGATCTGCTTGAGCGCATCAACCGCCTCGCTATGACGGGGCCCCTGGTCATCCAGCGCGCCCCTCCAGTACCTGAGGATCGGCTCCCAGTAGTGATCGGCCTCGCGCTGGGCGTCCTCCTCGGCGCGCCGAGCCGCGGCCTGCTCGGCGGGTATCCACTTGCCGTGCGAGAGCTCGCACCCGAGCTTCCGCCAGGCGTCCGCGCGCTTCGGGTCGATCTGGGTGACGGCCGTGTAGTGCGCCATCGCCTCGGCCTTCAGGCCGTTCTTCTCGCACCAATCGGCGAGGTCCCACTGCGCCTGGGCAAATTGCGGAGTCTTCTGCCGGCGGGCCTCGTACTCGGCCAGCTTCGCCGCGATCTCGTCGTCCGACTTGACGGCCTCGCCCACCTTCGTCGGCGGCATCCACTTGCCGCCGTACGATACCAGGCCCAGCATCCCGCGCACCGCCGGATCCTGCGGGTCCAGCGCCATCGCCCGGGCCAGGTGCTTGAGTCGCTCGGAATCCAGGCCGTGCGCCTCGCACCACACGGCCAGCTTGAGATGGGCCCCCGCGTCACTCCCCGCCTTCGCCGCCGCGGCCTGGTACTCCGACCGATCGTCCGGCGAGAACCCCACCAACCCGGCCCAGATGCAAATGAGTGCGCCCATCATCGCGAGCCTCCCCCGCTCTTGGAAGAGTCAGACGCCCTGGTTATTCCAACACCTTTATGGCCTCTCCCTCGATCGATGTGCCAGCAAGTATGTCGTTTCGACAGGCTTGAGGTAAAGCAGGCGATCCCGCTCGATCGTTCTACGCCGACAGTCTTCCATCGGTTCATCGATCGCGACAGGTTTCCGTGGGGGCCATCTCCAGAGCCGACATCGACCCACGCACGCACGCGTAAAACAATCACGGAGAGGGGAGAAAAAAAAGATGGCCGTGTCGATCTCCCGGTTGACCGGACGACGTGAGCATGAAGGCCGTGTCCAGGGTGATACGGATTGCCTCGGAGCAACTCGGTCGACCGTCGCTGGATCGATCGATGGAGGAGGCGGGGCAATCCGAAGTGCTCGGCGGACGATTCAGAGTGCAGCCAGGGGCGACGTGCCTGGCTCGGTGCGCGGGCGCACTCCCTTAGCCCAGGATGAAGTCAGGTCAGGCTTTCCGGCCTGACGGGTCCTGAACATCGGGCAAGAATGCCCGACCTACCCAGAGGAGGTTTTTCGATGCGGATCATGATGCTGGTGATTCCCAGGGACTATGCGAATGCCCCCGCGGACCGGATGCCGGACCCGGCCGACATGGCCCCGATGATGGAGTACAACGAGTCCTTGCAGAAGGCCGGGGTACTCCTGGAGCTCCACGGCCTGCGTCCGCCGTCGGCCGGAGCCCGGGTTTCGTTCTCGGGGGGCAAGCCCACCGTGACCGACGGCCCGTTCACCGAGGCCAAGGAGGTCATCGGCGGCTACTGGATGATCCAGGTCCGCTCGATGGAAGAGGCGATCGAGTGGGCCAAACGCGCCCCGATGAGAAACGGCGAGACGATCGAGATCCGCCAGGTCATGGAGGTCGAGGATTTCCCTGCCGAGATCCAGGAAGCGGCCGCCGATTTCACCTACGCCCAGGAACGGGCCGCTCGCCGCAACAACTCGTGACCGATCTCCGACCGGGAGCGTGGTCTCGATTGCACCGGTCGGTCGAAGATGGTTTGATCGGAGGGCATGTCAGCCTCCGAGACGAATCGCGCGATCGACGCGGTCTGGCGGATCGAGTCGGCGAAGGTGATCGCCGCCGTCGCGCGGATCGTGCGCGACGTCGGCGTCGCCGAGGAGCTGGCGCACGATGCGCTCGTCGCGGCGCTGGAACAATGGCCGCAGTCAGGCGTCCCGCGCAACCCGGGCGCCTGGCTCATGGCCATCGCCCGCCGCCGCGCGATCGACCACGTGCGCCGCGACCGGCGTTTCGGCCGCAAGGCCGAGGAGATCGCCCGCGAGCTCGAGGCCCGCCGCGGGCCCGATGGCCCCGACCTCGACGAATCCCTCGATGACGAGATCGGCGACGACCTCTTGCGCCTCGTCTTCACGGCTTGCCACACGGTGCTGTCGACCGACGCCCGGATCGCGCTGACGCTCCGCCTGCTCTGCGGGCTGTCAACCGCCGAGATCGCCCGGGCATTCCTCGCGCCGGAGGCGACCATCGCCCAGCGGATCGTCCGGGCCAAACGGACCCTGGCCGACGAAAACGTGCCGTTCGAGGTCCCACGCGGCAACGAGCTGGCCGCCCGCCTGCCGTCGGTCCTCGAGGTCGTCTACCTGGTCTTCAACGAGGGGTACACGGCCACCGCCGGCGACGACTGGATGCGCCCCGCCCTCTGCGACGAGGCCCTGCGCCTGGGCCGAGTCCTGGCTGGCCTGGTTCCCCGCGAGCCCGAGGCCCACGGCCTGGTTGCGCTGATGGAAATCCAGGCGTCGCGCGCCTCGGCGCGAGTCGGGCCGTCGGGCGAACCGATCCTGCTGCTCGACCAGAATCGCGCGCTCTGGGATCACCTGCTGATCCGCCGGGGCCTGGCTGCGCTCGACCGCGCCGGATCCCTTTCGCCCCAGCCGGGGCCATACACTCTCCAGGCCGCGATCGCCGCCTGCCACGCCCGCGCCCGAACCGCCGACGCGACCGACTGGCCGCGGATCGCCTCGCTCTATGACCAGCTCGCCCGGCTGGTTCCCTCCGCGGTCGTCGAGCTGAATCGCGCCGTTGCGATTGGCATGGCGTTCGGCCCGGCGGCGGCCCTCGAGCGGGTCGACGCCCTGATGGCCGAGCCGACTCTCCGCACCTATCACCTCCTGCCGAGCGTCCGCGGCGATCTCCTGGTCAAGCTCGGCCGCCTCGAAGAGGCCCGAGCCGAGTTCGAACGCGCCGCGGCGCTCACCCGCAATGCCCGAGAGCGCGAGCTACTCCTCTCGCGCGCCCAGGCATGCCGGATGGATGCGACCAAAGACCAAATCTTCGCTGACCACTGACCACTGACCACTGCTCAGGACGACTGCCCCAGCCGCACCTGAATGTCCATCGGCTTCCCGTCGCGGACGACCGTGACACGCACGACGTCGCCGGGGTGGTGCTTCTCGACCTCGGTCAGTAGCTCCTCGAGCGTGAAGACGCGGTGATGTTCGACCGCGACGATGAGGTCGGCGGTGTCCGGGTCGATGGAGCGCCTGATGAAGCCCGGTCCCTGCTCGACGCGGACCTTCACGCCCTGAATACCCGCCTGCTCGGCCGGCCCGCCCTCGACCATCGACACGACCAGCAGCCCCTTGCCGGTGGCCAGATACCGGCGGATGCCCAGGTCGGGGCGGATCACCCGGCCGTGCTCGATCAACTGGTCGAGGATGCGGCGAATGCCGTTGATAGGCACGGCGAAGCTGATCCCGGCCGACTGGCCGACCTGGCTGACGATCGCCGTGTTCATCCCGATCACCTCGCCGCGCGAATTGAGCAGCGGCCCGCCCGAGTTCCCCGGATTCACGGCGGCATCGGTCTGAATAATCCCCTTGATCGTGCGACCATTGCGCGACTTGAGCGAACGCTCCAGGCTGCTGACAATCCCCGAGGTGAGGGTTCGCTCCAGCCCGAACGGGTTGCCGATCGCCAGGATCTTCTGGCCGACCATCACCCTGGAAGAATCGCCCAGCACGACCGGAACGAGCTTCTTGTCGGCGACCTTGATCCGCAGCACGGCGACGTCATTGGCGGCATCGGCGCCGACGACCTCGGCGTCCTGCGAGGTGCCGTCGAACAGCGTGACGCGCACATTATCCGCGCCCTGGATCACATGAAAATTCGTGAGGATGTGCCCGGCCCGGTCGATGACGAACCCGGACCCGCTGCCGCTGGAGGTCTCGTCGCCGAAGAACCCCAGCCCGGTGGCCTCGGTGGTGATGTTGACGACGCTGCGATTGACGGCGGAGTAAACCTTGATGTTATTCCGCTCGTCGGGATCGAGGCCCCTGAGCACGTCCTCGGGCGGCGGCGGCTCCTGCCCCGCGAACCGGACGGCGGCCCCGGGCGCCTGGGGCTCGACCACGGCCCGACCCGGTGTGAACGGCCGAGGCGCCGGCGGCTCCTGCAAGAAGCCCTGCTGCGCCTCGGGGATGGCTTCGATATTCGCATCGCCGCCGATCTTCACCAGCGGCGGCCGCCGAAGCCCCATCCGCCCGCCGAAGAGGACCAGCACCAGCAATAGCGTGACCGCCGCGGTAGCAGCATGCGCCAGGACCGACCTGAACAGCGGCGAGGAGTGCCCATCCTTCATCATCGCCCGACCTCCGCACCATGCATGACCCTGACTGACTGTCCCAACCCATCGGCCACCCCGAAACGCGCACGGAGCGACCCGCCGATTCCTCAGAATGTGCCCTCATTCGGTGTCCGGCGTCATTATAGCAAGAACGATCAGCGCGACCGGGAAACGAGGCGACCGGATGTCGCAAGCCCAACGTAGGTCAGGCTTTCCAGCCTGACTCCGCACCGGCCCGGGTCAGGCTGGAAAGCCTGACCTACCTCGAGACGCGGTCCGGCGGAATCCGGCCGCATATCGTGACCAGATTAAAGGACCTTCCGGTTATTGCATGCACCACATTGACCGCCGTCCCGGCCGCGGATACATTGCCCCTCGGCATCGCCAGGAGCCCATTCATCGACCGGCTGTGACCGCGGGCGACAGCGCGGAGCCCGACCCATGCCCCAACCCACGCGCCGGGCGTTCACGCTATTCGACGCGATGGTGCTGATCGCCGCCGCGGCCTTCGGCATGGGCGGCCTGCGAACGTCGACCGGCAGCCTTTCCGAGTTCGCCGCGCAGTTCCGCGAGTCGCTGGCCGCAACCGGTCAGCCCGAAGCCGGGTGGACGTCGTGGGGCTGGACGATCTACCAGGTCTACGGTCTCGCGGCACTAAGCACTGTTCCCTTCGGCTACGCCTGGACGCTGGCCCTCATGCTGCTCTGGTTCCGTGCGCCCCGGTCGCGGCTCCGGCGCCTGGGACGACAGCCGGGGTGGAACGCCTGCCTCGCGGCGACGGCCATTTACATCCCCGCGCTCGTCGCCCTGGCCGGGCTGGTGCTGGTCCGCTGGTTGGCGGCCGGTTTGATTCCGAACGTAATGCCTCCAACGAACGGGTTCCTGGACCTCCTCCATGGCCTGGCGTTTCTGCTGGTCCCCAGCCTGGCGGGCACCGCGGTCCTCGGCTCGTGGGTCACCCTCGTGGTCGGCCGGCGATGGCGGGCCGAGCCCACGTGGATCGATCGGTTCGGGCGTTGCCTGGGCGTTTACTGGATCACGGTCATCATCCTGCCGATCTGGGGGCTCGGATAAGCCATGCGCGAGACCCGCAATCCAACCGGCGTGTCGGGCTTCCTCTGGCCATCCCCGCGGTTCTGGACGGTCATTGCGGCCACGCTGCTCTGGCTGACCATCGGCCTGGGCTACGACTGGCGCGCCTTCCAGGGCAGGCCCACCGGCGAGCGTGCCATTGAGGAACTCAGATCCTTGGGGCTCGCGAAAGGCGCGAGCCAACTCATGTTGAGCGGTCACGGCGTGACCGACGCGACCCTGGAACTGCTCGGCGGGAATGAGAACATCCACGGGCTGTATCTCATGGACACCCGCGTCACCGACGAGGGGCTGGAACGTCTCGGTCACATACCTCGGCTCCGCTTCCTCTTCATTGACGGCATGGACCTGACCGATCGGGGCCTGGCCCACATCGCCGTTCTGAAGAGACTGGAGTGGCTGACACTCCAGGACACGCGGATCACGGCGGCCGGGCTGCGCACCCTCGCGGCGTCGCCTTCGCTGGAAACCCTGATCCTCGATGGGCCCCTCGTCACGTCCGACGAGCTGAAGGCGCTGAAGCGCCTCAGACCGCGGCTGGTGACGAACGCCGACTTGCCGCTGCGAAAATGTGGCTTCGGCGCGGACGACCGAGTGGCCGAGCTGGAGAAGCGTCGCATCTGCCGCCAGGGCCTGACCGGCCGCCTCCGCCTGGCCTGGCGGCACTTCCTCCGCTGATGCTTTCCACGACGGGCCGAAGGGTTATTCGGCCCCGGCGGAGGCCCCATCATCCGTATGGTCCGACTCCAGCTCCTCAAGGTGGGATTCACGACCAGGCCGTGTGATGAGCATCGGGACATCCAGGTTATGCCGGACGCGGTCGACGGTCTGCCCCAGCAACAGGTCGCGCACCAGCCCGTGGCCGTGCGAGCCAACCACCAGCAGGTCGACCGGGTCGCGCTTCAAATACGTCACCAGCTCGCCGGCCGGGTCGGGACCATAAAGCAACACCTGCCGCGCGGGAATCCCGCGCTGGACGAGCGTATCGACCAGCCCCTGGAGATACCGCTCATCAGCCCCGGTCTCGCGGTCGGCCGTCTCGGGCCCGAGCACGCGGGCAATCGCCGTATCCACGACGTGCAGCAAGACCAGCTCGCTGGGCGTGGACTGCGACATCGCCAGGCCCAGCGCCCGGTTGAGGATCTCGGCGTCGGCCGGGTCGTGCTCGAGCGCCACGCCGATCCGCCCGAGGGTCTGCGGGCGGAGCGCCTGCTTCCAGTCGAGCTCGATGCTCGGCTTGGGCAGCCACTGCGGCGAGCGCCGCATCAGCGGCTTGACCGTCACAAACGCCAGTAGCGCCGCCGCCCCGCCCGCCACGGCGAATAGCACGGCCCCGACGATCCACTGGAGCGGGATCGGCCCGACATGCCGGTGCGACTCGGCCGCCAGCTCGATCCAGTCGCGGATCGTGTTGCCGACGAGGAACGCATTCAGCCCCACGATGATCGCCGCGGCCGTCCAGGCGAGGATCTGGCCCCACCAGGGCGTCGCGAACTCGCCCATGTTCCGCCGGTTCGAGGTGAAGTGAATCAGCGGGATCACGGCAAACGAAAGCTGGAGGCTCAGGATCACCTGGCTGAGGACCAATAGCCCCTGCGTGGACTCCTCGCCGGCCACCGAGATCACCACCACGGCCGGGATCAGCGCCAGCAGCCGCGTCACCAGCCGCCGCAGCCAGGGTGCCAGCCGCAGGTGCAGGTAGCCCTCCATCACGATCTGACCGGCCAGCGTGCCCGTCAAGGTTGAGCTCTGCCCGGCGCAGAGAAGCGCAATCCCGAACAGGATCGGCGCCATGCCGCCCAGGAACCTCGGCAACAGCTCGTGCGCCCGCTCGATGCTGGCGACCTCGATCCCTCGCGCGTGGAACACCGCCGCGCTCACCACCAGGATCGCCGCGTTCACGAAGAACGCCAGGTTCAGCGCGATGGCCGAGTCCATCAAATAGTACCGGCAGGCGATCTTCTTGCTCCGCCGGTCCGCGCCAATCCGGCGAGTCTGCACCAGGGCCGAGTGCAGATAAAGGTTGTGCGGCATGACCGTGGCGCCCAGGATGCCGATCGCCACGAACAGCGCCCCCGCGGGCATGGTCGGCACCAGTCCCGTCGCCACGCCGCCCCAGTCCGGCTGCGCCAGGTAGATCTGGATCAAGAAGCATCCGCCGATCGTCGCCACCAGCGTCAGGATCACCGCCTCGACCTGCCTCATCCCCCACCGCTGAAGGTACAGCAGCAAAAACGTGTCGAACGCCGTGACCACGCAGCCCCAGAGGAGCGGCATGTGGAACAGCAGCTTCAGCGCAATGATCGTCCCCAGGATCTCGGCCAGGTCGCACGCCGCGATCGCGACCTCGGCCAGGAGCCAGAGGATCACGTTGATCCGCGGCGAGTACTCCGCCCGGCATGCCTGCGCCAGGTCGTGCCCCGTCACCACACCCAGCCGGGCCGCCAGCGTCTGGAGCAGCACGGCCATCATGTTCGACATCAACAGAACCCAGAGCAGCGCATACCCGAAGCGCGCCCCGCCCTCGAGGTCGGTCGCCCAGTTGCCCGGGTCCATGTACCCGACGCTCACCAGGTATGCCGGCCCCAAAAACGCCAGGAACTGCCGCCACCCCCGCTGCTTCCCGCGCGGAGACGGCACCGGCACCGTTCCATGCACCTCGTCCAGCGATCGCCGTTCCGGCGAGATCCCCTGCGCCATCGCCATGCTCGAACCACCTCGTCCCTCGGCCTCGTCCCCGCTCTGGCGTTCCGACCGCTGGGAGTCTTGCAAACACCACTCCCTCATTACTTATACCCTGAAGTTGCGTTTGCTCCAAGTCCTTTTTCTGCCTCCTTGAAACCGGTTTTTCGGCAATCCAAAAACGCCCCCTGGAGGAAATCCATGAAATCGGTGTCCGAAAACTGGTCGCGAGCCGTACTGGTCTTAGAATTGCGATGGAGACTTGCAACACAGCAAATGAGTCCGCACCGACGAGGAGACAGCCATGAGACGCATGACGGGTTCGGCCCTGGCGGTTCTGATGGTCATGGCGATGGGACAGGCGGCGCGGGCACAGGCGCCGGCCCCCTCTGGGTCCGGCGTCGGCGCGTTCGGGCCGGAGTACGCCCAGGCTCCCCCGTCGAATAGCCTGGTCCTCGACCGCTGGTGGATGGTGCAGGCAACGCCCGTGGTGGGCGCCTTGCCGCAGTGGACGACCGAGCACGTCGCCGTCGAGCCGGCCGCCCAGCCCTCGCGGGTGGTGGTCCGGGGCCGGACGGGCCGTACGTTGTCCCGGTCGCGAGCCGCCGCCCGCCGAGTTGCCCGCGGAGCCGATCCCGAGGCCGTCGCCCTGCCGACCGGATCGCTCGCCTGGCCGCGCGGGCCGATGGTGCCGTTCTATTCGCCGGCCAATCGGTATGCCTCGTACGGCTACGGCTACGCCGTCAGCCCGTACGGCTCGATGGACTACGGCGCCCAGTACAAGGGGATGGCCTGGGGCAACTGAGCCGCGCCGCCCCTGGTTCTTCCGCTCGAGCAAAACAGCTACCGGGACCGGTCCGCGAATCGCCCTCGGGCGCCTCGAGCCGGTCCCTCGGCCTTTCGAACGGCTTGCCGCCAGGTCGCACTCGCCGCGCCGGGGGGTATAATAGTCAGGGTCAATCGCTCGATCGGAATCGCACCGCGCCGAAAGGCGCAGGGAGGGGCGAATGCGGGCTCGTGGAGCGCGGAATCGGCTGGCCGGAACAATCCTGGCCGCCGCAATCGGGATCGGGCTCGGATCCGGCCTCGGCGCCCGGCCGGCGGCCGCCCAGGGCGCGGCCGGGACGCCCTACATGAGCTCTTACCGCGTAAGCGACTACTTCGCCGCGCCGGGCTGGTACGGCACCAGCTACGGCTTCGCCAGCTATGGATTCCCCCAGACGTACTCGGTGTTCACCGCCTTTCCGGGTCCATCCTACGGGAACAACTACCCGCCCTACGGTCTCCTGCCCGGCCGATACGGCGTCGGGCTCTGGCGGCCGGGATACGTGACGCCGGGCTACGTGTATGGCGCATCCTATTATCCCTCTTCGGGTTTCTCGTACCGAACCTTCCCCGTGATGTACGGCACCGCCGGCCGGGCCATGGATCCCGCCCCGCCGTTCGGCTACTATGCCCCTGCGCTCGGACCCGGTCCCGACCCCAGGCCAGCTTCCCTCTACGGCTACTGAGCCTGGTCGCGGTCGACTGGTCCGACTGTCGTAGGGTGGGTGAAACCCACCGATGTTCACGCCACGACAAATGGTGTGTTTCACCTGCCCTGCTCGACCGCAGCCCACCAAGAGGGTCCCCTGCAAGGACGATTCCGCGATGGATTTCCCGCCCCTGGCCCGCGTGCGTCAGTCGATCCCCCAGCCCCGGGTTGAGGACATCCCGGGCACGATCCGCGAGCGGATCCGAACCAGCCGGCTGCGCGAGCGCGTCCGCCCGGGCGGCACGATCGCCGTCGGGATCGGCAGCCGCGGGATCCACGGCATCGACGTGATCGCCCGGTCGATCGTCGACACCCTCCGCGAGATGGACTATCGCCCCTTCATCGTCGCCGCGATGGGCAGCCACGGCGGCGCCACCGCCGAGGGCCAGCGCGAGCTGCTCGCCGGCTACGGCGTGACATCCGAGGCAATGGGCGTGCCGGTGAAGACCGACATGGACACCGTCGAGCTCGGGACGAACCCCGTCGGCCTGCCGATCTACTTCGACAGGAACGCCTACGGCGCCGACGGCATCGTCCTGGCCAACCGGGTCAAGCCGCACACCGACTTCCGTGGCGTGCACGAGTCGAGCGTGCTCAAGATGCTGGTCATCGGCCTGGGCAAGCGCCAGGGAGCCAGCCAGGTCCACAAGCTGGGCATCCGCGGGCTCTGCGAGGTCCTGCCCGCCGTCGGCCGGACCCTCGTCGAGAAGACCCCCTTCGCCCTCGGCCTGGCGATCCTCGAGAACGCCGACGACCGCACCGCCGAGATCGTCGCGCTCGAGCCCGAAACCATCTTCGACGAGGAGCCGAAGCTGCTGGAGCGCGCCCGCGGCCTGATGGGCCGGCTCCCCTTCGACCAGATCGACGTCCTGATCGTCGGCGAGCTGGGCAAGAACTACTCGGGCGCCGGCATGGACCCGAACGTCATCGGCCGGCTGTATGTCGAGACCCAGGCCAACTTCGACAGGCCGGTGATCACCCGGCTCGCGGTGCTGGACGTCTCCGACGAGAGCCACGGCAACGTCGTCGGCGTCGGGTTCGCCGACCTGACGACCGAGCGCCTGGTCAGTCGGATCGACCCGGTGCCGTTCCGGATCAACACCCTGACCTCCTGCTGCCTCGAGCGGTCGCGGATCCCGATCACGCTGCCGACCGACCGCGACGTGATCGCTTCGTCGCTCGAGACCTGCTGGCGGATCGACCCCGCCGAGGCCCGTGTGGTCGTGATCCCCAACACCCTCGAGCTGACGACGATGTGGGTCTCGCGGCCCCTGGAGGCCGACGTCCGCGCCCATCCCCACCTGGCGCTCGAGACCGACTATCGCCCGATGCCGATCGACCCCGGCGGCGCGCTCGACCTGGTCGGCCTCTTCCCCGACAGCGTCCGGGCCCGCCGGCACACCGGGACGCACGCCTGACCGGTCGTTCGGTTCGCTCCCCGTCCCGGGCGGCCCGTTCACTTCTTCGCCGGTTCCGCGGGCTTCCTGGCGGCCGGCACGAACAGTATGTTCTTGCGATGAAACGTCATCGGGACGCCGACGACGTCGTCCACCTTCTTGCCGTCGAGGAGGGACTGGATCGCCTTCGCGGCGCGGGTGGCGTACTTCTCGACCGAGCGGTTGCCGAACGCCTGGACGTGCGACAGCAGCTCGGGCGAGCGGTTGTCGTACGGGGCAAATCCGGCGAAGACGAACTCGGGCCGCGCCTCGCGGGCCCATTCCTGGTAGATCGTCCGCGCGCCCGCCAGGCCGTACACGTCGTCGGCCAGCAGGATATCCATCTTCGGGTCCGCCTCGAGCGCCCGCCTGAGCACCTCGGTCGCCTTCTCCGCGCCCCCTTCGAACTCAAGGATCTGGATGGGCTTCCCGGCGGCCTTGAGCGGGTCGCGCAGAGCCGCGAGGCAGCGGTCGACGTAGGCATCCTCGACGCGGTGGTGCAGAATGATCGCCCGCCCGGGCCTGGTGCGGTGATAGCTGCGATCGGCCTCCAGGCAATCGGCGGCGATCTGGCCGCCGACGTCGACGATCGCCTGGTACTCGATCCGCGGGAGGCTCCGCCCCTCGCGAGGGGGGACGCCCCGGTCGAGGAGCAGGACGGCGATCCCGCGCCCGGCGGCCTCGTACAGGGCATCCGCCACGGCGGGGTCATCGAGTGGCTCGACGAGCAGGCCCGAAACGCCGCGCCCCACGGCCGACCGGATCGCGCCGGCCAGCCGCGCCGGCGACGCCCCCTGCCCCGGCTCGGGCTCTTCGATGCGGAAGACGCTGCGAATCAGCCCAAGCTCGCGCCGAAGGGCGATGATCAGGTACTGGCGATCGGTGTCCGCCGGCCGCGCCAGGATCAGCTCGACGACCGGCGCCGAGCCCCTGGGTCGATGCGACTCGGCCCCGGCAGTCCCGGTCCGCGAAGCGATCCCGTCAGTCGGGGCCTTGCCTGACCCGATCGTCGTACCCGATTCCGGCCTTGGCGGCGGCGGAACGAATGAGCCGGAATCGGAATCGCAGCCCGAGATCCCGGCGAGGAAGAAGGCAACCAGGACGGCGGCCGAACCCTTCGCAGACCCGACGATTCCGCGCGGGCCGGCGGCCCGCCTGACGTACGTCTTCAAGGGAGTGGATTCCCGGGGTGATGCTTCCGCGACATCCGGCCGCGACGCCGGTCCGGACGGTTGGGACCAGCGTACCGGCAATCCCCGGACTTCGTAAAGATCCCGAGGCCCCGGACGGCCGGACAGCGCGCGGGCAGCCGGGGATCGCCGAGGGATGGAGCCGCAATGGCGGCGTCGGCGGACCCGCGCCCAACATTCGGGCGCGGGGCGGCGTCTTCTGTTCGGCGCGGGTCTCCGACTCCGCCGGAAGGCCCGACCGCAGGTCTCCCACACGACCCGAGACTGAAGGTGACGCGGGCGACCTCCGGTCCCGGGCTGGGGCGGGGTCAGGGTCGGAGACCCGCGCCCAATTCCGGTGCGTGAGCGAGGTCCACCCGACGCATCTCTTTCGGCATCGCGTGGAACGATCAGTTCGCCTTCGGGTTGAGGCTCGGCGAGCCCGGCAGCGGCGGCAGCGCGGCGGTGCTCTGCTGGGCGGGCGGCAGATGCCTGCCGGCCGCCTTCCGGACGGCCTCGGACGCGTCCGAGCGGGCCATCTCGGAAAGCCGGCGGCTCACGGCGGACGACTTCACCCCGCCCATCGCCTCGACGGCGCTGATCCGCACCATCTCCTCGCGATCGCGCGAGAGCTGGATCAGCCAGAGCGCCGGGTCGACGTCGCTCCGGTCCTTCAGCAGGGGGATGACCGAGAGCCGCTCCTGGGGATTCGGGCTGAAGATCAGGGCGCCCAGGCCGATCTGCTCGTCGCTGAGCCCGCGCGAGCTGAGCACCTTCATCGCGGCCTTGCGGACCGCCGACTCCCCGTCGTGCAGCCGGTTGAGCAACAGGTCGTCGGTCAGCAGCATGTTCCGCCTGGCGAATGCGAGAACCGTCTGCTTGCGGACCTCGACATTGGGATTATCGAGGTACGCCAGGGCCGGCGCCGCGGCGGCGTCGATCGGCAGGGCGGCCAGGCAGTTGACCGCGGCGACGATCGTGTTCGTGTCGCGATGGCCCAGGCAACGGACCACCGGCCCGTAGAGCTGTTCCTTCCAGCGGACGAGGTTATCCTCCTCGATCGGGGTCAGCGACCGCCCGGGCAGCCAGACCCACAGCCGGCCCATCTGTTCGAGCGCCGTGATGCGGAGTGCCGGCTCGCTGTCGGTCATGCTGGCGCTGAGCAGGTCATGAAGCTTCGGCAGCGCCTCGGTCCACCGCGCCGGGGCCGTCTCGACGGAGAAGCGGTCGAAGATCCGGCCCGCGAGGCCCACCGCGATCGCTCGCCCCGCCGGCTTGTAGCCCAGGAACCCGCTCCTCAGGCCCTCGAGGACATGGAGCCAGGCCCCGATCTCCTGATCCGCATAGGCTTTGCGACTGGCGTCGTCCACCTTCGGGACCCGGTGTTCGAGAGCCACCAGGGCCCGCGGGTCGCTGGCCTGCGCCGCCGCGGCCAGCTCCTCGAGCGAGCTGTTCTCATCGACCACGACCCCGGCCAGGCCGGCGCCGTCGGGTCGGGCGCCCCGGAACCCGTACCTGAACCCCACGACGACCGCCGCCACCGCGGTACAAACCACGATGCCCGCGATCCACCGGCCCGCGCGACGCCGCTCCGGCATGGCTGCCTCCCTGCAAGACGTTCGGATCCCGCACCCGGCTGCGCCAGTTCGATTCGAACACTCACCGCCGGCGCGATCCTCGCGACCCGCGGACCCCGGGCGCCCCGGTATGCTCCTCGGCGCGACATCTTAGTCGCCCGCCGGAACCGGACAAGATCAGCTTCCGCATCTCGCCAGGAAACCGGCGACGTCAGCAGGCCGGACCGGGGCAAGACCCGCCGCCGAACAAAACCATTCGCCCCCAAGGTGTCCCTGGTTCCCCCCTGCGACCATGGACCGGGACCGGACACACCTCCTTATCCTCGGACCTGAGCTGTCGTTGCGAGTTCTGCTACAATTGGGAAGATGTGGCTTGCAAACATCATCCGCCGGGGCTTCGGGCCGGACGCCAGGGCTTTGAGCGGTTCGCATGGTTGACGGGGCGGCAAGGATGCCATCGGTTTCGTACGAAGAATGGCGAACCACGCGGGCCAGGGCTCTCGACGAGATCGCGCGGGGCCACGCCGCCGTGAGCGGGACCCGGCGCGGCAGGCGATGCAACACCCAGCAGTTCAACCGGGCCTACGCCGTGATGCTCGCCGCCCAGTTCCAGGGATTCTGTCGAGACCTGCATTCGGAATGCGTCGATCACCTTGTCCGGAACATCCCCTCGCCGGCCGCCATCCGGCCGCTGGTTCGGGATGAATTCACGCGGGACCGTCAACTCGGCCGCGGCAACGCCCATCCGAGCAGCCTCGGCTCCGATTTTCGTCGTCTGGGCATTCAGCTCTGGGATGAAGTCAAGGCATACACGCCGCGAGCACCCATCTTGATGAAACGACTGGAAGAGTTGAACCTATGGCGCAATGCCATCGCACACCAGGACTTCGATCCTCACCGAGTCGGCGGCGCCACGAATCTTCGTCTCGGCCAGGTTCGTCGTTGGCGAAGTGGCTGCGAGCGCCTCGCTCGAACCCTTGACGAGGTGCTGCGGCGTCATATGCAAAGCTTGACCGGAACATCACCCTGGTAGCCGGAGGCCCGAATATGGGCGCAGCCAAGGCCAATCCATCCAGGTTTCGCCCGGGAGACTGGGTGACGTTTCAGTACGGCGTGCGACCGGTCTTCGCGCAGGTCGTCGAGGATCGGGGACCGCTGGGCGCAAATCGCCGACGTCTCTATCGCGTCCGACTCGACTGGGACTTCAACGAATCGAGCGACTTCGAAATGCCCGAGGACGAGATGGAAAAGGCCGCCCCCGACAGGGCCGCCGTGCTGAAGTATCTGAGGGAAGGCGGCCTGATCCAGATCCTGTCAACCAACCTCCAGGGAGGGAGAGACCAGCCGAGGATCTGGCTCACGTACAACGCGCGGGGCGAGCTGGCTTACACGTTCGCAGCCGACCGTGGACTGATCGGAACCGGAGCCGTTGTCCCCTTCTGGGCGATCCATCAGGATAGGGTGTTCCCACCGAAAAAGCACGCTGTCCTGGATTTCCTGTCGAGCTTCGGCCTGACGCGCGACGAGGCGGAATCTGTGGTGGAAGCCGTGGGGACCGCTGGACCGAGCGAGGTCAGGTCCTTGACCTTCCGCTGAATGGGAATCGATGCCGTTCCGATCGCCTGCGGCGATACTCGCCTCTCGACGTATCGCGCCGTGAGATCGACCCGAGTGACGGCCCTCGCAACCTGGATGAAAATCCCCCGTCGTGGTCTGGAACGTCGGTCCGGCCGGCTGGCCGGCCCCTCCTGCCCGCGGGGCGAGCCCGCCGAGCGCCGACCGCCGCCGCCCGCCCGAGCCCACGCGGGCCCACGCGGGCCGGTGCCGGCCGGATCGGCCGGTAGCACTGGGCGCGTGCCGCTATGATACAATTCACCCGACGCCTCCAAGTTCGCCCGCGAGGCCGCACTCAAGGCGATCGCCGGCGAGTTCAGCGGCGAGTCGCTCTCACGGCTCTACTTCGTCTGGGCCAACCTCTACGGAGTCAGCCAGCAGTCGTTCGACGACATGCGGCTGGTGGTGCAGGTCGACGGCGAGGCTGAGGGGTCATGGACATCGCCCGGGGCCGCGGGCTGTTCGTGGTGGACGGCGCCACGGCCCGGCTCGCCGTGCTCGCCGACCGCGCCGGCCGGCGCCACCTGGGGGATGAGAAGACCGACTCGCTGATCGACCAGCTTCACCGGGCGATGCTACTCTGGAAGAGGGAGCACCGGGCCGGCCTGGTGGAATATCTCCACGGCCACGATCTGGCCGATCATTCCGGCTTCTGGCGGCTGGCCCAGGCTCGCTTCGAGGTCTTGCCCCGAGATGGCGAGGACTGGCGGCTGACGAGTGCGCTACTCGGCGAACGGAACACCCTCCGCACCGAAATCAAGCGCCGCGAGGCCGCCTTGACCGGGGCCGAGCCGGAGCTGTTCGAGTAACCGGGTCGTCGATCAGTTGTTATCCGCGGGAGAGCACCATGCAGACGATCCCAATCGAGGAAGCCCAGAATCACCTGGCCGAGATCATCGACAGGCTGACACCAGGCGAGGAGGTCGTCATCACCCGAGGCAGCAGGCCGGCGGCGAAACTGAGCGGCGCGCTCGGCGAAGAGCCCCGGCCCACCGGGCCGGGGCCGAGGAATGCTGACGATCCTCGCCGAGGATGACGAGCACCTGAAGGACTTTCGGGAAGACGGCCCCAGGCCCCCGACCCGTCCGATCGGCCATGTAGGAGGGGGCTCCGTCCCCCGACCCGATCGGACCGGCAATTTCACCAAATGAGGCCTGTGGCGAGCAGTCCGCATGAGCCTTCCGAGAGAACACGACGATCCCCATGCACGACGACTCCGCGGCGGGCGGTGGTCCGAACCATTCCGAACCTATTTCGTGACCAAATGCGTCGAGGGCCGCCGTCCGATCCTCACCGCGCCGGCGGCGGCCGAGACCGTCATCGAGGCCCTTGCCCATATACGCAGCCAGAACCAGATCAAGCTGCTGGCCTTCGTGATCATGCCCGATCATTACCATGCGGTGTTCTCATTGCTCCCTGGTGAGGATCTGTCGCACCTGATGAGGAGGATCGGCTCCTTCACGGCGAATCGCATTCAAAGGGCCCCAAGCATTCACCATACCGTCTGGCAGCGCGCCGGCTTTTATGACCGCGCCTGCCGCGACGACTCTGAGGTGCTCGATGCCGTCGCGTATGTGCACGACAATCCGGTCCGCAGGGGTCTGGTGATGGCCGAGGAGGAGTGGCTCTACTCGAGCGCCCATCCAACCCGGAGAGGCATTCTGGACTGGGAATGGTGGATATGAGCGCCCGACGCGATATCGCCGCGGAGATATCATTCCCCGAGCTTGCCGGTCGGCGGGCGGAGCCGCCTCCTACACAGGGCCCGGTCCGGTCCGCTGTAGGAGGAGGCTCCGTCCTCCGACCCGATCGGTCCGACAGGATCGGATTGGATCGGTCGGCGGGCTACAGAGGACCCATCCCGATTGGGCCGACCCGACCGGGCGGCGGGCGAGGCCACCTCCCGGACGGAGCCGCCTCCGAGCAGAGGTCCCCGGTCACCCCAACCGGTTCGGCCGGTCCGACGCCTGTCTCTGAACTCGTGACTTCCCTCACCAACGTACACACAGGCCAAAACCCATGCCGACCGCTCTCCCGCAATGGTTCTCCGTGGCCCGCCCGCATAGCGACATCCGCGACGGCCGGCTCGATGAAGCCGTGTTCGCAGCCAACATCTGGGCGGTCAGGCAGAACGACGCGCCGACAACCTACGTGGACCCGGCCCAGTTCTTCGCAAAGACCTACCTGACTGGGGGGCTTGTCAAGGTGCTCGGCAAGGCAGGCCGTGCCCTGTGCGGCACGGCCGAGGCCGGGGACCGGATCATCAGCCTCCAGACGGCCTTCGGCGGCGGCAAGACCCACACCCAGGTCGCCCTCTTCCACCTGTCGCGTCACCCGGACGTGCTGCGCTCGTCGCCGGCCTGCCGCGAAGTGCGCGAGGTTCTGGGCGACCTGATCCCGAGGCGGCCCTGCAACGTCGCCGTTTTCACCCATCAAACCTGCGACTCGACCCAGGGCCGCCGGACGCCCGAGGGCATCCACACCCGGACGATCCGGGGCGAGCTGGCCGTGCAGCTCGGCGGCGCGGAGCTCTACCGGCTGATCGAGGCCAACGATCAGGGCCGGGCCGTCCCGCAGGGGTTGTTCGTGGAGGTCCTGCGCGAGGCGGCAGCGTGCCTGATCCTCCTGGATGAGCTGGCCGATTACTGCGTTGGCGCCATGGCGGCCGAGGTCGGCCAGGGTTCGCTCGCCGACCAGACGATCAGCTTTTTCCAGCAGCTTACCGAGGCGGCCGCCCAGGTGCCCGGCGCGGTCGTCGTCGCCACCCTGCCGGCCAGCCATCTCGAGGTGGCCAGCAGCGACAAGGGCCAGGAGATCCTCAGCCTCCTGGAGAAGCGGTTCGGCCGGATGTCGGCCGACCTGAAGCCGGTCGACGACGACGAGATCAACGAGGTCGTCCGCCGCCGGCTCTTTGAGGAGCTCGGCGACCCCGCCGCCCCTCGCCCCATCTGCGTCCGACCATCGAGGCCAGCCCGTCGCGACTCTCACGGCTCGCGTCAATCTGCCCAGCGGCCGGCCCGCGACCCCGCCCCCGCTTCGCCCGGCCAGCCGCGACATCCGCCCGGCCCCGGCCCGATCCGCCCGGCGGGC
>DAIDHB010000043.1 GCA_027452145.1 Planctomycetales bacterium | reverse complement strand
GACGCCGAGGGGCTGCCGGTCCGGATCGTGCCGGGGACCCGGGTGACCGAGGCCGAGATCCGCCCGCCGGTCCTTGCCGTGGCAAACGCACCCGCCGCGAGGGACCAGCATTACCGCACCGTCACGGGACAGGTCTGCGTGACCGAGGACCGCGCCCGGGCCGACGCGCTCAACGCCCTCCGGACGAAGGTCGCCGAATGGCTCGAGCCGGATGTCGCATCGGCACGCTTCGTGCGGTCGTTCGGGCCCGAAGGCCAGCAGATTGGCGGCAATCGGCCGGGATGGACACCTCCGGATCGGCTCGTCGTGCCGATGATCGTCAAGTCCGCCATCGAGCCCTACATCAGCCCGACGTTCAAGGACGAGGGCCCGTTCTACCGGGCGAAGTTGACCGCCGACTTCTCCCCCCGCCATCGCGCCGAGCTGGTCGACGCCTACAACCGCGAACTGGTCCGGCACCGCCTCTTCACGCTGGGCGGTTCATTGGGCTTCGTCCTGATCTGCCTGGCGGCGATCTCGGGCTATATCCGCGCCGACGAGGCGACCAGGGGGTATTACACCAACCGCCTGCGGCTGCTGGCCGCGGCGGGGGTGGGCGCCGCGGGGGTGATCGTCTACCGGCTGGTGGCCTGACCGAGAGTCGATCCTGGATGGGCGAGCGGGGGGCGTCGGGCCATGGGTGTTCACGTAACGGCCAGCACTCACGAGAACTTCCTGGATTTCTGGGGCCTGTCCCGGCCGGGAGGATGACACGAGAACGGAGAGAGCAGCGAGCGCATGGCGGTCCGGGGGGCTAACGCCCCCCGGCTACGTCCTGACGCCCACTACGTGGGCTTCCGGGACCGACTCCTGGCGCTCATGGCAGCGATTGACCTGGGATTTGGCCCTTATGCTAACGCCTACTGGCATCAGCCCTCTGTCTGCGAGGCCGTCGCCAACCGGACAGGGGGCTCACGCCCCTCGCTCGCCCGGACCTGCACCCGCCGCGCCCGCGGGGGCGATCTGAGGATAGGCAAACGGCCGGGGATGCGATTACAATTGTCTCATGAAGGCGGGATGTCGATCCCGTCCCAGACCAAAGACCCAGACCCGTTCCGTTTCCGTCCCCGGGGCCAGCCGAACCGATGGCAGCGACAGAAACCGACGTCCTCCTGGTCCGGCAGGTGCGCGCGGGCGATGCCGGCGCCTGGCGCCAGCTCATCGAGCGATTCGAGGGGCGATTGCTGGCCTTCATCGACAGCCGGCTGCGCGACCGGGCCGCCAGCGAGGACGTGGTGCAGGAGACGTTCATCGGCTTCCTGACGAGCCTGCCGCACTACGACGAGAAGCGGGACATCGAGGCGTACCTGTTCTCGATCGCCGCGCACAAGCTGACGGACCACCTGCGCAAGCAGGGGCGCCGGCCGATCGACCAGTTTGGCTCGGACGACCACGGCCGCCCGCGCGAGGAGGTCGCCGGCGGCGGCCGGGCGGCGTCGAGCATCGCGCGCAGCGGCGAGCGGCAGCGCGCCGAGGAGCGGATGCTGACCGATTCGCTCGGCCAGCTCGTCGGCGAGTGGCTGGCCCGCGGCGATTACGACCGCCTGCGGTGCATGGAGCTCCTGATCGTCAAGGGCTGGGCCAACAAGGACGTCGCCCGCCACCTCGACCTCACCGAGCAGGCCGTGGCCAGCTACAAGTTCCAGACGATCTCCCGGCTCAAGGAGATGGCCCGGCGCGCCGGGCTGTCGCTCGACGAGCTGGGCGGAGGCTGAGCGAGATGAGCGCCGAACCCGACCGCAAGCACCCCGAACCGGCCTCCATCGACGACGCGATGCTGCGCGACTACCTGGCCGACGCGCTGAGCCCCGCCAACTCGGCCCGCGTCGAGAAGGCCCTGCGCGACTCGGCCGAGCTTCGCGCCCGGCTCGAGGACGTTCGCCAGAACCGCGGCGACGCCCAGCTCCACACCCTGGGCGCCATCTGGCACCGCGCCCGGCTGACGTGCCCCAGCCGCCAGCAGCTCGGCAGCCTGCTGCTCGACGCGCTCGACCCCGAGCTGGCCGACTACTACCGCTTCCACATCGGGGTCGTCGAGTGCCCGTTTTGCCAGGCGAACCTCGACGACCTGAAGGCCCAGTCGCAGGCCACCCCGGCGGCCCGGGCATCGAAATCGCGACAGCACCGCATCCTCCAGTCGAGCCAGCACCTGCTCAACGAGGACAAGCGGTAACGCGGACAGCCGCCATCATCCCCTGCCGACGAACGGCATCTCGGTCGCCATGACCGTCATGAACAGGACATTGGCGTCGAGCGGCAGCCCGGCCATGTAGAGCACCGCCCGCGCGACGTGCTGGACGTCCATGGTGGGCTCGGGCGCGACGGAGCCATTTGCCTGGAGCACGCCGTCCTTCATCCGCGCGGTCATCTCGGTCGCCGCGTTGCCGATGTCGATCTGGCCGCAGGCGATGTTGTACCTCCGCCCGTCGAGTGCGGTGGATTTCGTGAGCCCCGTGATCGCGTGCTTGGTCGCCGTGTAAGGGGATGAGTTCGGCCGCGGGGTGTGCGCCGAGATCGACCCGTTGTTGATGATCCGGCCGCCCAGCGGGTCCTGGCCCTTCATCACGCGGAACGCCTCGCGGGTGCAGAGGAACGCCCCCGTCAGGTTGACGTCGACCACCCGCCGCCATTGTTCGAAGCTCAATTCCTCGATCGGCACCGGCGGCGCGCCGGTTCCGGCATTGTTGAACAGCAGGTCCACGCGGCCGAAGGCGCGGACGGTCTGTTCGAACAAGGCGCGGACCGACCCCTCGTCGGCCACGTCCGTCGGCACGGTCAGGGCCCGCCCCGAGCCTTCCCGTGCGGCCCTGGCGGCGGTTTCCTCGAGCGCCTCGGCCCGCCGTCCCGCCAGGGCGACGTCGTACCCCTCGGCCAGCAACGCCAACGCCGAGGCTCGACCGATCCCCGACCCTGCACCCGTCACGATTGCCACCTTCCGGCTCGATCCCATCGCGCGACTGCCTCCGCTCGGATGACGCTGCCCGCCGGACGCCGCGGCCGACCGCGAGCCTCCGACGCCGGCATTGCTGTCTGGAACAACCGCCCCTATACTACCGGGCCAGACGACTCGACACCGCGCCCGGGCCCATTTCCGGCGCACGAGTCGAGGGGGCCATTCGACGATGAAATGGTATCAGTTTATCCTCGTGCTGATCGTCCTCGTCGTGCTGAGGGAAGTCTCCGGCCACGTGATCATGCGGCTGGCCGGGATTGCGGTCCTGGCGAACTACGGTTCCCTCACGGCGGCTGCGTTTCTATCCGGGTGGCTCGCCAGCTCGATCGGGAGCAAACCGCCGACGGATGGGCAAATCGGCGCCCTCGCCGTGCTGGGCGTCATCGGCAACATGCTCGTCGATTTCTTCCAGGGGTTCACGGCCATCGTCCTCGGTGCGTTCCTCATCCTGGCCGTTCACACCCCGATTGCGTATGTGTGCCTCATCCTCGGTGCCAAGCTCGCCGAGGAAGGACATGCGGCAACCCCCCCGAAGTCCACGGCCCCGGACGGCACCGGCGATGAGTGAACGCCCGTCTTCACCACTCTGCTGCCCCCAATCCGGTGGATCCCGCATGCTCATCCCGCACGACTGGCGGCTGATTCTCGACGGACGACGGATCGCGAACCGGGGACCTCGACGATCGGCGAGACTGCGTCTCCGCGCGACCCTCGAGCCGCTGGAAGACCGATCGCTGCCCAGCTCGGCCGCAGTGATCGACTGGTCGATGGCCCTCCGGATCGTCCCCGACCCGGCGCACGGGGGCGTGCCCGACCTGCCCAACACCTCGGGGTACGTCAATCCGCCGGGTGGGTACACGGTGAACCTCGACGCCTCGCACTCGGCCGGAATCCAGCCGTCAACCGCGTTCGCCTGGACGATCACCGGCGCCGGCGGGTTGTCGCAGTCACTCGCCGGCCAGGACCCGAGCCTCAGCCTGCCGCAGGGCACGTACACGGTCCAGCTCACGGCGACGAACCTCGCCGGCGCGACCGGTCCGCAGGTTGCGACCACGTCCGTCAATGTGAAGGATGTGCTGATCGTGGCGATCGGCGACTCGTATGCGTCGGGCGAGGGGAACCCGGCCGTCGCCTCGCCGACCGCCCCGCAATGGGCCTATTCGCCCAGCCCACCGATGAACACCGAGAACGCGAACGCCCACCGCTCGACGATCTGCGGCCCGGCCGAGTTCGCCTATCAGCTCCAGCAGGCGAACCCGCACGAGGCCGTTACCTTCGTCTCGGTGGCCGACTCGGGCGCGTCGATCGCCGCCGGTGTGCTCGGACCGATGCCGAGCATCGTGAACCCCAGCGTCCACCTCCCTGCGCAAATCAACGAGCTGCGGCAGATCATCGGCACCCAGCACATCGACGTGCTGACGAGGAGCCTCGGCGCCAACACCGTCGGGATCTCGCGGCTGGTGGAGCAGGTGGTCTCGAATACGCTCACGGGCTCGCCGACGCGCCAGGCGATCGTCTCGCAGGTGGATGCCCGCCTCGCGCGGTTGCCGGCCCAGTTCGCCAGGCTCGCCGCCGCGATCCGGCCGCTCGGTCCGACGCGCGTGCTGATCACGCCGTATCCCGACATCACCCGCAACGGGCGCGGGCAGTTCGGGACGGTGCTCGGCCCGACGGGCCTGCCGCTCGTCAGCCGGGCCGACGCGCGGCTCATCTCGCAGCAATTCCTCGCTCCGCTCGACCGGCAGATCGCCGTCGCGGCCAGGCGCCACCGCTGGACGCTCGTGCCCGGCATCACGGGTGATTTCCGCACCCACGGCTATCCCTCGACCTCGCCGTGGATCCGGACCTTGCCCCAGTCGCTGGCGATGCAAGGGAACCCGGATGGCACCTTCCACCCCAACGCCCTCGGACAGCAGGACATCGCCGCTCGGCTGCTCGATGCCTACCTGGGCACTGGAAGCCTACCTCGGCCTCGACGCGGGCGGCGATGACGACTCGTCGAGCAGCCATCGCACGTCCCGGAGGACGGCGGCCGGCGTCAGGAATTCGAGGCTGTAGATCTCGCGCTGGTGGCCGCGCGGGTCGAGCAGGAACACGCGCGAGGGGTGGTCGAGCGCGCCGTTGGGCAATTCCTTGACCCACATGTCCCAGTCGGCGATCACGGCGGCGACCTTCTCGGGCTTGCCGGTGAGGAAGTGCCACGAGGGATCATTGGCGCGGAACACCCGGGCGTACTGGCGGAGGGTGTCGGCCGTATCGCGCCGGGGGTCCAGCGTGATCGAGACGAACGCCACCGAGTCGCCCCACAGGTGGGCCTCATCCAGGGTTTTCCGCACCCGGACCATCGCCTGCGTCGTGCCGGGGCAGGTGCCCGTGCAGGTGGTGTAGACGAACGACACCAGCACGACCTTCCCTTTCAGCGAGGCCAGGTCGAACGGCTTTCCGTCGGCGTCCATCAGCACGGTCCGAGGCGCCGGGCCGATATCGGCCAGCGGGCTCGACGAGGGTCCGGCGAAGGCGAGCCATCCGGCGATGATCATGGATGCGAACAAGGTGCAGGCTCCTTGATGAGACGGTCGAGTCGAGCCGAGGGCAGGACCGCTCAACGTTTCTGGTCCTTCTTGCCCGCGCTCTCGGCGACGTTGATCATCACGTCACCTCGATGATAGGACTTTGCCCGGCTCGCGTCGACGAGAGTCACCTTGCCGTCGCAGGGCGAGCGGAGGGTGAACCGGGCCCGGGCCAGGCCCTTCTCGTCCTTGATGCGGGCGATGTCCTCGTCGGTCAGGCCGAAGATCACGAGGGCGTCGCGAGCCTGCTTCATCTTCAACCGGCTGTGAGACTCAGCGTTCTCGGCGTCCAGTGACTGAATCCCCGGTAGGGTGCCCTGCTTCGCCAGCGGTGCCTTGTAGTCGAGAATCTTCCGGTCGTGGTCCCACTGGAGCTGGGCCAGTTCGAACTCATTCTTCGCGGAAGCGAGGTAAGTGCTCAGGCAGTCGACGAGCGGCGTGCCCTTCGTCACCTCCTGGCCCTCCTTCACATGGACCCGCTCGACCTCGCAATCGACCGGGGCGCTGACCATGGTGATCCGGATCGGGCCGGTCGGCGCCTTCACGTTCGCCGAATGGATCTTCTGCCGGATTTGCTCGCTCCACTCGGCCGCCTCCGCGACGTGGCATCTCATGCAGTCCTGCTTGATCGAGTCGGCCTCTTTCTGCTTCGGGGCGTTGCCGGATGTTCGCAGGAGGTCGAAGATCCTCGCGATGCTCTCGTGGTGCAGATCGGCGGCGACCGTGCCCAGTTCCGAATCCGATTGCGACGCCACGCATTGCCAGCGCCCGCGCCGTTTCACATAGACCTTGGTCGCACGCTGGGTTCGCTCGCGGGGCACGCCGGAGTTCCAGCTCGTCCGGACGAAGACGATCCCGGTCTCGCCGAACTGGCGGACCGCCAGGCTCCTGATTTCGGACACTTGCCCGGCGTGGCGGTTGCGCACGAGCTCGAGATAGCTCGCCCGGTTGAAGCCGAGGCCCTCCAGGTCGACGCCCTCGAATTCATCGGCGAGGATCCGGCCGACGACTGCCGTGTCGAGGCGATTAACGGCGTCGGCCCAGGCGCGTTCGAGCATCTCGATCTCGATACGGTCGTCGTTCATCTCCGATGGGTCGACGCGGACCGGCGGAGGGGCCTGGGCAGGCTGGCCTGCTTGACCGCGATCGGCAGCCTGGCCGAACAGGGCGGCCGAGCCGACCGCGGCCATCAGGAATGCGGCCGCGGCGAGCTGGATTCGTCGGAATGTCATGGAACGCAGGACTCCCTGGGTCAGGTCGGCCACGGGGGCCGTAATGTTGGCAAGGGGACGCATCCGGCCCGAGTTGAATGCGAGTGCCGCGCGACCGGTGGACTCGACCAGCGCGGATGACGGTGCGGCAGGTAGCAGGGCGGTGACGATCGCGAAATCCGTCGGGCTGACGCCGAGGCGGGTCAATCGATCGCGCAAACAGGCCCGGGCCCGCGACAGCCGGCTCTTCACGGTGCCGATCGGCCAGCCGAGCCGGCGCGACGCCTCCTCGTGGCTGGTGCCCTCGAGGTCGCAGAGCAACACCGCCGCCTGGTAGCGGGCGGGAAGCGCCGCGATCTCCTGGGCGATCAGCTCGCGGACCTCGGCACGGCCGGCGTCGGCGGCGATCGTGTCGGACCCGGCCGCGTCGAGCCGGCCGATTCCGTTACGCTCGCGCGCTTTCCGCCTTCGTGCGTCGGACCGCGCATGAGCCGCGACCCGCGTGGCGACGCCGAACAGCCAGCGCCCCAGCGAGCCCTCGACTCGTACCGACCGCGCCCGTCGCACCAGCACGAGGAACGTCGCCTGAAATGCGTCCTCGGCCTCGTGCGGATCGCCCACCAGGCGACGGCAGACGCCCAGGACCATCGGCCCGTGCCGTTCGACCAGCACGGCGAACGCCAGCTCGGCCACCTCGTCGCGATGCGCGAGGAACAGGTCGAGCAGCTCCCGGTCCGAGAGCCCCCCGAACGTCCCCGCGCCGAGCAGCGTCTGCATCCGTCCCAGGATCGAGCTGGTCCCGCGGCCGGCCATGCGCGTGCCCTCCTCGCGTTTCCTTGCCTTGCCTCACATTATCTCGTGGCCTTCGATCACCCTTCCATGCCGTTTCGGCCCGTCGGAGTTCCCGATTTCTGGGCCGGGCGCCGCCAGGGCGCTGCCCAGGATCTGTCCCGAAGGAAAAAACCGGGAGGACGAGCCTCCCGGCGAGCCGGGACTGGAGCAGGCGTCGCCTCATGCCGGCTCGGCAGGAGCCTCGCCCTCCCACTTCGTACAGGGAATCTCAACCGAACAACTCCGGCCGACGATCCCGCCGTCCCAGGATCGGCTCGGGATCGACGCGGAGCCACCCAACCGGGAGATCCAGAGCGTCTGCACCCGCTCGATCGACGGCCGCCGCAGCGCCGAGTCCTCCATCGCGGCGACGGTCGCCTCGAAGTCGGCCGCCGGCTGTCCGCCGGGTCCCGCGGGCTCGCAGGCGAGAATCCGGCGGAGAGTCGGCTCGAAGCCCTCGCGGACGTCGCGCTCGACCTGGCCCCAGCTCGCGCCCAGGCCGGCGCGGCGGTGGAGGTGCGCGACGCGAGCGGCATTCCACGGGCCGTCCACTCCAGGGCGATACGGCTCCCAGGCGGATCGGGGGTCGGCGTGGTCGGATCGCGGCGGCTCGCTCGTCGTCCGGATTCTCATGGCTTGCGCTCCTCCAGCGTGACGTTGCCGAGGTCGCGGACCTCGCCGGGCCTCAGTGGCGCGACGTGGCGGAACGCCTCGCGGCCGCCCGACGCGGCGACGATGTAGAACGACCGGCCGGATACCAGGGCATCGAGCTCGAACGATCCATCGGCGCCGGGCTTTTCCTTCTTCCTGTACTCCTCGCGGAACGAGGACTCCATGATGTTGCTGTAGAACTCCTGCGTCAGGATCTGGTCGCGCTTCATGTGCTCGGCGTCCTTCGTGTCGAGGACGATCAGTGGATAGACCTGGCCCCCGGTGGCGGGGCGTCCGTCGCGGTGGACGAGCCGGCCGCGCACCTTTGCGGTGGGCTGGAGGCGCACCTCGGCCGACGCAGGGTTCGAGGGATCCGGCCGGACGTCCACCTCCGCGGCGAGGCCCTGCCGCGCCGCCACAACGATCACTCGCTCGGCCTGGTCGGGATCGGCGTCGGGGATGATGAGCCGGTCGCCGGGATAGTCGACGGAACCGGTGCGGATGATGGCGTTGCCGCCGAGCCGGGGCCCGTACGCCGCGAACGGCGAAATCGCCCGGCCGTCGGGCCCGACCACGCGGGCGATGAATGTGACCCCCTTGCGCAAGGCGATCTCGACGGGAGCCGGCTCGCCGCGTTCGGGCAGGTCGATCGCCGCGACGCCGTTGGGATGGAGGGCCCAGCGCTCGTAGCGGCTGTCGTTGTAAGTCGTACGGACGTAGCCGCCGTCGGCATCCACCAGCAGCGTCCCCCGGCCCGGCAGAGCGGTGACGGCGAAGCGTCCATCGGCGTCGGTGACGGCCGGATTGGGGACCTCGGCCGAGCCGAGGGCGTTCGCCGGGTTGTCCCGGCGTGGGCGGTAATGGACCGAGGCCCCGGGGATCGGTCGCCCCGTTCCGGCCTCAACCACCCGGCCGCGGACGACACGTCCGCGCATCAGGGCGAAGTCCATCCGCAGAACCCGCGCGCCGGGCGGCCAGCCGTGCTGTCGCTCGTCGCCCGGCAGGAGGCCCGAATCGGGGTCGGGATAGACCTTCGTGTAGTAGGTGCGGCCCTCCGGACCGGCGATCCGGTATCGGCCGTCGGCATCGGTGCGGGTCCGGAGCGGCCGGCCGCCGTGCCGTCCCATGGCGTTCATCTCGACCAGGACGCCAGCCAGCGGCCGTCCGGTGGCCCTGTCGGTGATCCGCCCCTCGACGGGCCGCGCCGGGCCGAGCGTGTGCGTGAAGGTGGTTCCGAGCGGCCGCGGCTCGTAGTCGCTCAACCGAGGATTCACGGCCCCATCGCGTGCCGTGTTGACGAGCAGCTCCTCCATGGCGCACTCGGGATGCTCGACCGTCAGGAAGGCCGAGGCGTCCTCGGGCACGCCCTCGAGCGCGAACCGACCGTCGGCATCGGCCCGCGCGGGCCTCGGCCAGAACGCCGGCAGGTCGTCATCGGCCGCCGTTCGTCCCGGCGACCAGGCTTGACGGGATGCGTCGTGGTACTGGAACTGGTCGAGCCGCACGCGGGCACCGGCGGCCGGCCGGCCGGAAGGCATCAGCAACCGGCCGCGGATCACAGCCAGCGGAGACAGGCGGAAGTCCACCACCTCGTCGAGGACCCGCGCGTCGTCCGGCTGCTGGAACGCGGTGTCGAAGTAATGCGTCTGAAGCCCGCGACCCCGGGCCGTTACCAGCAGGTACACCGCCTCAAGATCGCTCGGCCGGAACGAGGCAGTAATGGCATAGCGGCCGTCGGCGTCGGTTTGCGAACGAGCCAATGTCGACGGCGGCCGATCCCTCAGGGCCGAGTCGTCCGACCTCCCGACCGACTGCCGGACCGGATGAGCCAGCCAGAGGATCTCGGCACCCGCGATGGGACCACCATCGGGACCCAGCACCCGGCCCCGCGCCGCATGGCGAGGCGTGTCGCGGCCGTCAATGTCCGATCGAGAAGCCGCCGGGCCGCTGTTGTCCGTCGCCGGGGAGATCGACGGCCTCGCCTGCGCCAGCGCGACGGCCGACACCGCGATCGCCACGACCGCCGCGCTGGCTATGCCCCACACTCTCCCGACGGCCGGAACGATGCTGCGATCATCCAGAATATGCCGGACCCGGCCGATCAGCCCGCGACGGCTCGACGCGGCCGCCAGCGCGAGCGACGTCTCGCGCCGCGGTGTCAGACCGAGCAGCGACTCGGCGTACGCATCGGCCGCCACGCCCGAGGCCAGCGCCCAGTCGTCGCAGGCCAGCTCGCTCAGCTCGCCGAGCCGGTGCCGCGCGATCCAGGCCAGCGGGTTCCAGGGCAGAAGGACGACGAGGACCTCGGCGAACAGTCCCCACCAGTGGTCGCGGCGCATCCGGTGCGCCAGCTCGTGGCAGAAGACGCCGACCCAGTCGACTGTTGCGCTGGCGCAGGTCTCATCCGCCGGCAGCAAGATCACCGGCCGGCGGCCCCAGCACCAGATCGACGGGCATCGCACGCTCGCCGAGGCGCGCAGCTCGGGGGTTTCGGGCATCCCCAGCCGCCGGGCCGCGATCTCAGCCGCGCGCCGCCAGGCGTCGTCGGCGATCGGTTCGGCCTCGCGAACAAGCCGGCGTGCCGCGACCGTTGCCGCCGCGAGCCGCGCGAAAAACAGCAGACCGAGCCCGGCCCATGTCCAGCCGACGAGCGCGGCCGCCGAGACCCGAAACCCGGTCGCCGGCCGTTCGGGTTCCAGGCTCGCCGCAAACGGTAAGGTCCGGACGGACGGCATCGCGGCTGGGGTGGGACGCAACAGGGGTGGTGCCGTGGGCCCCGCCATCGGCGACGGCGCGGCGGCCATGAGACTCGACGACCCATCCACCGTACGATCCGACCCGGCTTGTGCTGTCGCCGCCGCCGACCACAGTCCCCAGCCCTCAACTCGAACGACATGCGCGGCGACTGGCGCAACCAGGGCCGCGGCCATCGCCAGCAGCAGGACCCGGTGCGCCCGCGCCGGGCGCCGGCCGAGCCAGAGGCTCCCCGCCAGGCCGAGCGCCAGGAGCACCGACGATTGCCAGGCGATCGCCGCCAGTGTCGGAATCGAACCGCCCGCCGCGTTCGTCATTAGCTCAGCCACGGGATCCCCCTTTCTCCTGACCCTTCCGCCGCCGGTCGATCATCGTCCGGATCGCCCGCAGGTCGTCATCGCTCAGCTCCTGGTCGTCCAGCAGGTGCTGGAACATCCGCAGCCGGTCGCCCAGGAAGACCCGCTCGACGAACGTCCGCAGCGTCGACGCACCCGCCTCGTCGCGGCTCCTTGCCGGCAGGTAGACATACGTCCGTCCCTCGGCCCGATGCGTCAGCCAGCCCGCTTTCTCGAGCTTCTGCAACACCGAGAGCACCGTCGTATACGCCGGCAACGGCTCGCGCCGAAGGCGATCGCGGACCTGCTGCACCGTCCCCTCGCCCTGGTCCCAGATGGCCTCCATCACCGCCTTCTGCAACGCCCCCAGCCCGTCGATCGATCCGCGTGCCATCCGTTCCGCCTCCCGCCTTATGACATTCGTACTACTACGAACAATAGTACGATGGTGCATAGTAACCGCAATCCGACGGTTGTCAAGCCTCTCGGTGGTTTTGTCGTGGGCGTTTCGGCGGCGATCCGAGCCCGAGATGCAACCGTTTCAACCGCCGAGGCACTATCCTGGGAAGACTGAGGTTGATCGAGGAGGGGTCGATGATGGCGACGGTGACTCCGGGTGGTGTTTCGATGCGGCTCCAGACGCTGTTCGATTCGGGTTCGCTGGGCGACCTGCCGGACGGGGTGCTGCTGGAGCGCTTCCTGTCGAGCCGGGACGAGGCGGCGTTCGAGGTCCTGGTGACGCGGCATGGGCCGATGGTGCTGCGCGTCTGCCTCGCCGCGCTGGGCGACCTGAACGAGGCCGAGGACGCATTCCAGGCGACGTTCCTGGTGCTGGTGAGGCGGGCCGCGTCGATCCGGTCGCGCGGGTCGATCGCAAGCTGGCTGTACGGCGTGGCCTCGCGGGTTTCGGCCCGGGCGCGGGTGACCGCCGGCCGGCGGGGTCGGCACGAGCGCGCGTCCGCCGCGGGCCGGCCGTCGATTGCGCCGGCCGCCGCGTTCGAACCGGATAACCGCGAGGATCCCGTTCCGCTACTGTACGACGAGCTGGCCCGGCTACCCGACCGCTACCGCGAGGCGGTGGTGCTCTGCTATCTCGAGGGTCACACATGCGAGGCGGCGGCGCGTCGGCTCGGCCGGCCCGCGGGGACCGTGAAGGCCCGGCTGCATCGTGCCCGCGGAATCCTCAGACAACGCCTCTCGAGTCGCGGCGTCGCCCAGCCGGCGGGTCTGGCGGCCGCGGGGGTCGCGTCGGGCGTCGCCCAGCTCGAGGCCATGCCGATTTCGGCCGCGCTGGCGCGGGCGACGGTTTCGGCCGCGTTCCGTCCGGTTGTCCGTCCCATCATGGCGGCCGGCCGCGCGGCGATGCTGGCCCGGGGCGTTGCCCGGACGATGGCCCTGCGGAAGCTTGGGCTCGCGGCCGCGGTGATGATGCCGCTGGCGGCAGGCGGTGCGATGGGGGTTCGGATGCTGGGGGTTGATGCGTCACCCGGGCCTGCGATCGCCCCTCCACAACCACCGGCGGCCGCTGCCGTACAGCAACCCGCGCCGACGGCGCCTGCCGTGGAGAAGGCCGTCACCGGCAGCGACCCGGCGAGCCGGGCGCTGGCGTCGGCCCTGCCCGAGGCGATGAAGTCCGCCGATCCGTATTACTTCACCTTCGCGCTGATCCGCCTGGCGAATGCGCGACACGCCGCGGGCGATCGCGCGGGGGCTCTCGATGTCCTCCGCGTCGCCGACCAGGTGGCGCGCACGGTGAAGAACGACCACCTCCGGCTCCTGGCGATGATGCGCACGGCCGTCCGCCGCGGCCGGTACGGCGACCGTGAGGCCGCACTCGCCACAATCGAGAGCTTCGCCCAGGGACTCGAGGGCTTCGGCCCGGAGCCGCGGTACAACCGGATGTCGATGGTCATCGACTTCCTTTATGAGGCCGGCTTCGAGGCCGAGGCGAAGGCCAGGCTCGCGGACGAGCTGGCACGCGTCGACGCGATCGGCGACCAGCGCATCCGCGACGGCGGGGTCTATCGATTCATCCACAACCAGGTCGCGATGGGCGACTACGAGGGCGCCTTGCGCCAGGTGGAGCGCCTCACCGGGGATCACAGCAACTACCGGCAGCCGCTGATCGACATCATCGTCCGGTGGAAGAGCACGCCCGCGAAGAAGGACGCGTCGCTCGCGGTCGTCGAACGCGCCCGAGCGCTGGCCGAGGAGATCACGTATCCCTATCCCCGAGCCCTGACGCTGGTCAAGGTTGCCCCGGCCCTGGCTCGCGCCGGTGATATCGAGGGTGCCCTGAAGCTCGCCCGCGAGATCGGCCAGGGAGATTCGACCCCGTCTGGCGAGGCATCCCGCGCCGAGCGGTCGGCCGCGCTCGGCGAGATCGCCCGGGTCCAGGCGGCCCGCGGCGACGTTGAAGGTGCGAGGAAGACCCTCCGCGAGGCCTGGGCCCTCGGCCGGACAGTGTCCCAGCGCGACGTCATCCTGTTCGGACGGCTGCGGCGGGTCGCCGAGGTGGCGGCCGAGATCGGCGACGTGGAGACGGCCCGCCTGCTCGCCGACGAGATCGACGACGATGCCGCCGAGAAATCCCAGGCCCTCGCGGCCCTGGCCCGCGCCCAGGTCAAGGCGGGCGACCCGAAGGCGGCCCAGGCGACCCTCGAGCAGGCCGCGAAGCAGTCCCGGCGCATCGGCCCCAGGGCCAACATGATCAACGACAACCCCGCTCGGGAGACGGATGAAGCCACGAAGGAGGTCGCCGTCGCCCGGGCCGAGGCCGGCGATGTCGCGGGCGCCCTGGCGATCGTGGCCGGGCGGGGCTCGGCGTCGTGGAAGTCGGATGTCCTCGCCGCGATCGCGACGGTCCAGGCCCGGCATGGCGACGTGCCCGGCGCCCTGAAGACCGCCGCCTCGATCCCCGAATCCGGCCGGGCCGGCGAGACCTACTGCGAGATCGCCACGATCCAGGCCCGCGAGCACGGGGCCGAGCCGGTTCTCCGGTGGGCCACGAGCCTCGAGCCGCCAGCGGCGCGGGCCTATGCCCTCATCGGTGTGGTCGAGGGAGCCGCAGGGCGTCGGAAGTGATTGGCCTTTTATCCGTGGTCCGTGGTCCGTGGTCCGTCGTTATGTTCCCTGGAGGTAAATGGGAGGGCGAGGCTCCTGCCGAGCCGGGATGAGGTGTTGCCTTCTCCCAATCCCGGCTCGCCGGGAGGCTCGCCCTCCCGATCGCCTGTTTGCCGTGCCCATGCCCTCAATCCGCCCGGAAGTCGCGGGCGAAGCGTACCAGCAGCCCCGGCTTGC
>DAIDHB010000042.1 GCA_027452145.1 Planctomycetales bacterium | reverse complement strand
GGGCTGGCCATCGTCATGAGCGCGCTCGGGTGGAGCGCGTTGTAGGTGAGGGCCAACTCGCGAGTCACCGGGCCCGAGCGATCGCTATACCCCCGGCCGTCGACGAGGAACGCCTTGTATGTCGGCGACATGATGATGCCGCCGACGAGGCCGAATATCGCGAGGGCCTTCACGCCCCGCCGAAGAAGCGGCCACCGCGCGCCGCCGGCCCCGCTTGAGGGATCGCCGGGGCTACAGTCGATCCCGGGAGCAAGCAGGCGACCCGCCAGCCAGAGCGCGACCAGGCCGGCGTTGATCAGGATCATGCCCGGGTGCGACGCCAGGGCCGACAATCCCCAGAGGGCGCCGGCCACGATCGCCGGACGATAGCCGTCCCGCCGAAGGGCCAGATCCCAGTACCGGATGATCCACGGGAGAAAACCATATCCCTGAATCCACGATGTATGCTCGGCATGACCGGTGAAAAAGCCGGAGAACACGAATCCCAGGGCCACCGCGAAGCCGCCCCAAACCGGGGCGCCGAGGTGCCGGCCCAGGACCAGCATGCCGACCCCGCCCCAGAGCCATGTCAGCAACCAGTAGTAGCGGAAGGCGGCCTCGCTGCCGCCGGTGAGGCAGCCGTAGAGCACGCAGATCGGCGACATCGCCCCGGATTGCGGGTCCGCGTGGTCCGGCGACCCCGCGTTGCTCCAGGGGTTCCAGAGCATGATCCGGCCCTTGCGCGCGTGGTCCGCCACCGCGACCATGGTCCCCGTGAAATACGTCTCGGCGTCCCAGAGCCCGGCCGCCCGCCCCGAGACCAGGGGACGGTTGGCGAGCAGGAACACGCCGATCACGGCCGCCGCCGCGAGCCAGTAGAGCCGGCGGCGGCCAGCCTCGCGCCGATCTGCGGTGGCCGCGGCGTCAATCCGCGGCGATCCGAGACCTGCGCCGGCGGATTCCTCGCTCGGCCCCGCGGCCGCGAATCCGTTCCGGGGTTCGCCTATCATCGAATGCTCCGTGTCCGATCGGGTCCTGGCGTTCACTTCACTTCCTACGCCGCGTCAGTAATCCGGGACGGATGCCCAACGGGGCGGGGCGATTCCGCGGGGTCCGCCCGCCACGCCCGTTCCTCCCGCACGATGTAAGACGGCCGGCCCTTGGACTGCTCGTAGATCCGGCCGATGTATTCGCCCAGCAGCCAGATCCCCAGAAGCTGGAATCCGCCCAGCAGCGAGATCATGCCGATGATGCTCGCATAGCCGAACCCGGCCCCCGCACGATCGGGCCACCCGATTCGCAGGATCGCGACCAGCGTCAGGTAGGCGAAGCTCATCGCGCTAACGAACCCGCCCAGCAGGCCCAGCAGCCGCAGCGGCCGGACGCTGAACGACAGGATGCCGTCCATCGCGTATCCCACCAGCCGGCCCCAGCTCCAGTGCGTGCGTCCGGCGTGCCGCGGCGCGGCGTGGTAGGTGATCGCGGCGTTGCGGAACCCCGCCCAGGCGACCAGGGCGCGGTTGAACCGGTGCTGCTCGCGGCACTGGCGCAGGACCTCGACGACCGCCCGGTCCATCAGGCCGAAGTCGGCCGCCTGAGCGGGGATCTTCACGCCCGCCAACTGCCCGTTGACCCAGTAGAACGCCGACGAGGCGAGCCGTCGGATCCGCGAGATGCCCGCGGTGTCGGCGCGGACGGCGTGCACCACGTCGTAACCGCTCCGCCACAGCGCCAGCATCTCTGGAAAGAGCTCGGGCGGCTGCTGGAGGTCGGCGTCGAGGACGATGACGGCGCGGCCGCATACGCGGTCATAGCCGGCCAGCATCGCGGCCTCCTTCCCGAAGTTCCGCGCCAGGCGGACCAGCCGGATCTCGGCCATCGTCCGCGCCAGCCTCTCCACCTCGGCCGCCGAGCCGTCAGTCGAGCCGTCGTCGACGAAGATCACCTCATAGGCGATGCCCTCGGCGTCGAGGACCCGGCGGATCCGCTCCACGAGGAGGCCTACGGACCCCTCCTCATTGTGCATCGGGACGATCACGCTCAGCTCGGGGGAGGCTCCGCCCGCACCCGAACCATGCCAGGGCACTTCCATCATCCCATCCTTGGCTTATGCCGCCGGGATCTCGGGACCGCCCGCGGCGCCCCGGGGGCGCGCCGCCGGCTTCTCCAGCAGATGGACCAGGATCGTGCCGAAGGGCAGCCGGGCCTCCGCAGGGCGGATCGCCTCGGCCAGGCGCCACGACGCCGCGGCCACCCAGGGCGCCGCCGTGCAGCAGGTGTGCTGCCGGACCGTCGACCAGCCCGCCGCCGAGGACAGGGCGCGGAGCCGGCGATGCGAGTAGAACGCCACGTGCTGATCGCCGGCCAGGTGAGGCACCCGCCCCGAGCGGTCCAGCGCCCACTCCAGCAGCGGCCAGAGGCTCCGGTAGTTGGGCGTCGTGATCAGCAATCGGCCCCCCGGCCGCGTGACCCGGTACAGCGTCTCCAGCAGCTTGCGTCCCTGCTCTGGATAGATGTGTTCGATCAGCTCCATGCAGCAGCAGGCATCCAGCGAGTCATCGGCCAGGTCCAGCTCGTCCACCAGGCACTGCACGAAGCGAAGGTTCGGCCGCGAAAACCGCGACGCGGCGAACGCCACTGCCGCCGGGTTGGCGTCGACGGCGATGCACTCGCGCACGGGCGCGTCGGCCATGCAGGCGGCCACGATCCCCGACCCGCACCCGACGTCGAGCACCCGGTCGGTCGGCCGGAGGTCGAGGTAACGCCGGACCAGCCAGCGCTTGGTGTCATGCCAGAAGCGTTGCGGCCCGGGGCCCTCGGTCAGGGCTTTGTACTGATAGTCGCCGGCGATGGCGATCGTATCCCCGACCCTTCGCGGTCGGCCCGGCCGGGACGTTTCCGTCGCCAGCATGCTCTCCATGCGGACCTCCCTCGGAGAATGGATCGGACGCCCTCGACGGCCCGGTGTGCCGACCGACTCACCGCCGGACCGGGACTGTCGATCCGGTCGCGACGCCTCGGGGATATGTACTAGATTTCGTCTCGTCGGGCGAGAGCACATGAACGTTTCTCGGCGCCGGCCTTTCGGCCTGTCGGCCCGGTCCGGGCCCCTGGGCGGCTTGAACTCTCGAGTTCCCGGGAGGAGACTCCCCCCGGGAACGGGCCGGTCGAGCGGCTCGAGCAGGTGGATCGGATCCTCAACGGACGCGCCGCCGGTCCGTGCCCGGACGGGACGGATCGACCGACATCGAGCCGTCCGGTGCGGCACCGCCGCCCGAACCGCCGGCGGCCGGCCGCTCCGGGACCCGATCGCCAGACGCCGTCCGCAACGGCGGGCACGATCGAAAAACTGGGCCGGGCCCCCGCGGCCGGCGCCCGACCGTCCGCCCCGCGACCCGGGCCCGGCCGGGCGATCAGGCCGGAGCGACGGAATGACCAGGAACCCGGTCTAACAGCCGGGTTCCCACAGGGTCTCCGTGGACTGACCCTGGGGCCGCAGGAAGCTCACGGGTCGCTCCCGAGTTAACCGGCTTTCTGCAACTCCTCGAGCTTCGGCAGCTTACTGTCGACTTCCTCGGCGAAATCCCGAACCTCGCCAGGGTCACGAAGGACTTGTCCTCCGTAGTGCTGGACAACGTCCAAGACCCCCTGGAGTTCGTCCTTCATGGCCTGGTAATCCTCGTCTGTCTGCTCGGTGAACTTCTCCCGCAGTTCATCGGCAATCAGGACGTAGCGCGGTGGATGTGCTGGGTTGGATGCACCGAGGAACCCATCCAGGAAGCGGCCGACACCGCTCGACAGCTTTTGAATCTCGTCCGCCGTCAGTCCGACTGAGTTGCTCACCTCGACCTTGTCAACCACGATATCCTGGCCGTTGACGACCTGCCGGAACGCATTCCAGCGTCGTTTCTCGCCCGGGAGCGTGATATATGGGTGCTTTCTCATCCCTCGCTTGCGGAACTGCCTGGCCGCCTCCATGTCTCTGAACGTTGTCGTGGGCCTCGAAATCTGCTCCTTACTAACTTGATCCGGAGGGGCGACCAGCCGGTCATAGAGGCGCTGTAGCACGCCCTCGAAGCTCTCCTCCGGCCGCTCGGACAGGTACAGAGGCCGGCTGACGATCACCGTCTGATCACCGGCCCTCGACAAGAACTCCAGAAACCTGGGCGACTGCTTGGGCGGTTGAAGCAATGGAACATCCTCGCCCCGGATTTCCTCGTCGAGGAAGGATCGCCACCTCTGAAAGATCGCCGTGTCGACGTCTTTCCTCTTGGCCGCGTGCGGGCTCAGCTTGAAGTCGAGCCGGCCCTGGCCTTGAAGGATGATTCCGACGTTGAAAGGCTCCATCCGCTCCGGGTCGGGAACGAAGCGGATCAGCGAGTAGCGGAATTCATTCATCAGGCACCCCCTGCCGGCAGGCCGGGGAACAGGTCAGCCCGGCAGTTCCGAATCTGCTCCAGAAGGTATACTCGCCGCTGCTTGAGGAATTCTACGAGACCTTGACGCTCGGCGGCATTCGGCGGTTCGATCTCGTCCGGAATGCGACGAACGGCGTTCTCCAGGACGAAATCAGGCAGTTGCCGGAGCCGGTCGCACCACTTCTCGACGAGGCTCCAGTCAGTCAGCAACTGGAAATAATAGTTTTGCGGATTGTGCTCCGGTTTGTCGAACATATTCCGCATGTCCCTGGCGACTGCTTGCAATCGTGGGGTTCCAGCCTGGATCCCCTGGTGCTCGCGGTGACGATAGAAGAGGGCGTTCCCGAAGTCAAAGAGGATGAGCCTACCGCTGGACTCATCGACGGCGATGTTCCGCCGCTCCGGCCCGAAGGAACGGTCCGTGTTGGCCAGAAAGAGATCGAGGATAATGGCCCCGTGGACCTCGTCCCGATGTTCCTCACTCGCCAGGTAGTCGCGGAGCGCTTTACTCGTCAAAGGCGGTCCGTCCTGCTGGCGGGCTGCCGGACTCATCCAGAGGATGAGCGCCAGCGGATCCTCGCCGATCCGATGCGGAATTACGGCCGGGATCTGGAAGCCCATCACCGTGCCAATATAGTTGGAGACGACCTCGTTGGCGACCGTGTAAGGGAATCGCTCCGTCGGCGCCTTCCCGATGAACTCCAGGCGGAATTTGCGCTTCTCGCCGGAGGCCCCGCCCAGGTTGTCGGCCGGAAGTTCCTGAATCCGATAGAGGTCGGCGTCCGCCAACGGTAATCCCCCAGATACCAGGTTATCCGACGATGAGATAGGTGGCTGTCGGCGATGGCTGGGATAACCTCGACTGGTCCGCCCCGGTCAAGTCGGAACCGCCGAGAGACCGGACAGGATACCATGGCGGGCTCGCCCTGTCGCCCAGTCCAGTGTCCTTTCGACTATCAACCCCCTTCTTCTCTTCCAATTCTTCCATGGCCTGGGGTGGCGCCTGATGCTACCACCCTTTGGAAAGCCGCTCGACGACATCCCGGCGCGACAGGACGCGCTCGCATAGCTCCCACCCGGGTCCCTTCGAATCGACCGTGCTGCCATATCGCAGGTCGAAGGCGTTGGCCGCCCGCTTCGTCTCGGTGAACTGGGACAAATATTCGTCCAGGTTCTCGATGTCGTCGATCCATTCGTCATCGATCGTATCGGGCAGCGTGCCGAAGACGTCGTAGCGATCGCGCATCCTCTGCGAAAGGGCCCGGTAAACTTTCTCGTCGTGCGTGTCGTGGTAGACGAGGTTGAGCATGTCGACGCGATCCCGCGCCTGGCCGAAACGCTTGATGCGGCCGATGCGCTGCTCCAGGCGGGACGGGTTCCAGGGGAGGTCGACGTTGATCAGCGTCCCGAGGGTCTGGAGGTTCAGCCCCTCGCACGCGGCATCCGTCGCCACGACAAGGCGGATCGCCCGGTCCCGGACCGCCCGCTTGATGTCCTCACGCTCGACCGTCCGCCACTCGCCCGCCAGGAAGATTCCGGACTTGCCCGCCCCCGCGTAGATCGCGATCCGCTCGTCCGTCAGGCGAGCAGTCAGGCCCTGCGCCACCCAGTAGGCGGTGTCGTAAAATTGGCTGAAGATGATGCACCCCAGGCCCAGCCACCCGCGCTCCCGCAGGAAGTACAGCACGGCGTCCAGCTTGGGATCCGTCGGTCGTCGGCCGAGCAGGGCCACAATCCGCTGAAGATGAACGCATTCCTCGTCGATGATGTGCGCCACGTCTCCCAGGGCGGCATCATCCTCATCCTCGACCGGCAACTGCCTCTTCTCGAGGAGCCTGGTCGCGGTGGCCAGGCCGCCGGCGAAGCTCGAACAGATCCGCTGGAGCACCAGGGTCTCCATGAAGCCGGCCGACCGGGTGCGCTTGCGCAGCGCCGCCGTGAACTCGCTGGCGGCACGATACGCCCCGTCGAACTCGGCCGACGTCGACAGTCCCAGGCCCTCGAACATCGGGAGCCGTTCCCCCTCGCGGGGCCAGATGTCGACGGCAATTCGATCGAGCAGGCCCATCTGCTCCAGCGTCGACCGCTTCCGCAAGACCGTGTGGCGAAGGATCGGATTGTTCCGCTGGAAGAACGTCAGCCCGTCCCGAGTCTCGGCCAGCGCGTCGGCAAGCTCCTCCCGCGCGAAGGCATTGAGATCCGTGACCGGCCTGTCGGTGTAGGATGACCGGTCCGCAACGCCCAGGTCCCCGCGGATGATGTCAAAGAGCGTCCCCTCCTGCCGGGCGGGAAGCGGGTTGCGGAGGAGGTTCCACGCCTCGGATTCTCCGGCGATCGCCTTCTGGCCCGTCAGGATCGGCAGGACGGACCGGCACTGGCGCCACATGCTGCCGTGGCGCCCGATTACATGCTCGGCCCCCTTGCCGAGGATCTCCAGCAGGTCCCAGAGTTCGTCGACATCTGTCTGGATCGGCGTGGCCGTGCCCAGGATGACATGCCTGGCCCGCCTCGCCGCCTCCAGCATGAAGGCGAGCAGGTTGTTCGGCTGCCTCTTGCTCCCGATCCCCCGCCCTCGACGCGCGCGGTGCGCCTCATCGAGGACCAACGTCCCGTAGCTGCGCTGGCGTAGCACCTCCGACTCGGGCGTCTGCTGGAAGATCAGCCCGGTCGAGACGATGCCGATCTGGAACGGACAGCGGCCGATGTCCTCCGGACCACGCGACTTGATGAGGTGGCCGTTGGGGTCGAGCCACTCCTTGCGGCTCGACAGCCAGACCGCCGACGGGATGCCGAGCTTGTCCTTGAGCTCGACCTGCCACTGCTGGCCCAGCGTCGCCGGCGCCAGGATCAGGACCGGGCCGTCGTCGAGCAGGCACGAGACCAGGGCGCTGGTCGCCAGCGAGAGAGTCTTGCCGACCCCCACCTCGTCGGCCAGGAGGAAGCGAGCCTGCCCGAACCGCTCGCGATGCTCGAGAAACAGACTGACGAAGGTCCGCTGCCACGGCATGAGCCCCTCGCCCCGGCGATAGAGCGGGGCCTCGACGAGCGCGGCCGCCGCCACGTCGGCCGGGCTCAGCTCATCCAGCCCGACCTCGCGCTTGCGCGCACAGCGGCCAACCTCCTCGATGATCGCGTCCGGCAGCGGGACGCCGCGATCCCAGAGGTAGCGGAACTCATCCTCGACCCAGGCGACCCCCTCGGCCGAGCGATCCTCCCAGACCAGTTCGTAATGCTCGTCCCACCCCTCTCGCGTCTCGTTCAGGCTACCGAGGAAGGCCGAGGCCGACCCGTCGCGCTGGACGATCACGCCCGCCTTGCCGTGCAGGAACGGCGAATCGCCCGCCGAGACCACGCGGACCTCGACCTTGCCGGATTTCAGCAGCTCGTAGAGCCTCTGATAACGCGGGCGATTCAGCAGGCTATCCACCGGGTCGACGCCGTCGTTCCACTTCTCCTTGAGCGCCATCTCGCGGACCAGGCGCGACGCGCGCAGGTCCCGTGGGTCGAGCTCGCTGTTGCAGACGATCTGGACGCAGTCGACGCCAGCGATCTCCTCCCCGGCCAGCTCGAAGATTGACGAGCGGAAATAGCCGGCGATCCGCCGGTACTCGCGCGCCTGCTGGAGCCGGTCGCGGAGGAAGACATGGGACAGCCGCCCCATCCGCGAGCTGAACCGGCGAATCATCGGCGGATCTCCCAGGCAGCTCGGGCAGTCTTGCCCGACTCCTCCAAAAGTAGGTCGGGCAGCCTTGCCCGACTCCTCCAAAAGTAGGTCGGGCAGCCTTGCCCGACTCCTCCAAAAGTAGGTCGGGCAGTCTTGCCCGACTCCTCCAAAAGTAGGTCGGGCAGTCTTGCCCGACTCCGGCCGGTCCGATCGGAAAAGACCCATGTCAGGCTGAAAGCCTGACCTACCCCGGCCCAAGGCGGACCGGCCCTCAATCCCCAAGCCGCTCGTTCTGGATACGTCCCAGCAGGATTCGGGCGGCCTGCGCCTCGTCCTTCGCGGTGCGGTCGCGCTTCGCCGCCAGGTAGCGGGCCATCGCCATCAGGTCCTCGCGGCGCCCGTGATAACCCTTGACCATGTCGCGCAGGTGGCTCATGACCTCGTCGATTTCCACCTCGCGGCCGAGCTCGTACAGGGCATACAGCAGCGCCCGCAACGGGCCCCGGCCGAATTCGCCCTCGAACTCGCCGCGCTTCAGCTCGGCGGCCGTCTTGAGCCGGGCCGCGTTCGGCTTCTGCGACTGCATCAGCGCGCCGTAGCTGTCGAACCGGAACGCCTTGGCGAAGTTCTGGTAGTTGTCCAGCTTCTTCGCGCCGGTCGTCTCGAGGTCGACCATCTTGAGGTAGAACCGTTCGGGGCCGGAGAGCCGCTCCCAGGTCGCGGGCGGCAGCCCCTCGGGCACCAGGTGCTCGTTGGCCACCTGCACGGCGAAGTCGATGATCTGGCCGACGATCCCCTTCTGGCCTTTCGGCCGGGGCCGGAGCGCCTCGGCGGTCATGTCCTGATTGTCGATTCGGGTGTAGCCCGTCAGCACGCGGAGCGCGGCGGCATAGCCGGCCATCTGAAGATCGGCGTCCTCGAACAGGTTCTCACTCCGACCATGACCCCGGGTCGTCTGGTTCAGGCCGACCATCGTCTCGATCTGACGCGCGACCTCGGCGCGGACCTCCTGGGCCAGCTCGTCCTGGTAGGCGGATTCCTCGGTCAGCCGCTTGCGCAGGACCAGCAGGACCGTTCCCTGCACGTAGCCGCCCTTCTTCAGCTCCGAGGTTGTTTCCGTGGCGATGTACCACGCGGCTGTGACGCGCAGTCCCGCGCCCCAGACGATCGACGCCATGTCGGCCCAGACACCGGCATCCTGGTGCGTGAACATGACGATCTGGAGGCCGTTGTCGGGCATGTGCCGGGCCATCGCCCGGTACGCCTCCACCATCTCCCGCCGGAAATCCTCGTCGCTCCCCTTGATCGCCAGCGCCCGCCGGCTGTCCCACACCCAGTCCGGCCGAGGCGGGTTCTTGCGGAGCCAGGCGATGAAGTACTCGGTGATCTCGTGGTAGTTGATGGCGTCGGCGTAGGGGGGATCAGACACCCATAGGTCACTGCCCCGGTTCATTTGGTTCGCGGGCAAGCAGGCCAGGTCGGAGTCGACGCGCAAGCCCGTCCGGGAGAATTCGGCGTCAACAGCCTCCTTGATGCTGAAATAGGACCTAAACGCATAGTTGTACAGCGTATTCAGTGCTTGATTGTAAAAAACGTCCTTGACGGTGTCGGCCGATGGTGCAACACCGTCTCGCCCCGCGAAGCCAACATTCCACCTCGTGAGTTTTGACATCCAGGTGACAGCTCGGCACAGGCCAAGCGCGGCGCCGCTTGCAAGGTGGCGATCTTCGATGCCGCCCATACGTTCCCGGATCAATGCTCCGATTAAGAGGTGCCGGGGATGGAAGAGATGATGCCACCAGGTCCAGCCCCGTGTTCGTATCGGCTCGAGGGTCTTCTCGCCCGGTTCAATCGCAAGATCAGGAACGAGCCCCCGCTCCTGCCAGTGATCGAGACTCTCCCGAACGATCGCCTCGACCTTGCGCTCGCGCTGGAGATCACCCCTGGTCGGGGCCGCAAAGTAGAATTTGGGTCGGAAGGAACCGAGCGTGTCCTTCTTGATCCACTGGATGCAATACAGGCGTTCCTGGAAGACGTCATCCGGCCTGGGGACGATATCGGACTTCTCCCAGCGTCTGAGCCTGTTGGCCGACTGGCCGTCGGGAAGCTCGTAATCGCCCCGGATCGTCTTGATCGGCGTACGGTAGGTCTCGCCGTCCAGCTCGTAGACCAGGTCGCCGTCGCGCAGAGTCCCCACCGTCGCGGCGGCCAGGTCCTCGGGGGATGCGTCGGTGACGATCTCGATGTCGAACCGCTTGCGGGCCGCATTCGGGACCAGCCGCGCGCAGGTTCGATAGTTCTTGCTGATGACCCAGCTCGGCGCGATCGGGACCATCCAGCCGGTCTGCGGGCACCGAGTTTCCAGGCACCAGAGATAGGCCTTGGCCCGGTTGCCCTGCTCGTCGTGCTCGATGCCGAGCTCGGTGATCTCGCGATCGACGGCCTCGACGATCTCGGCCTGAGCCCTGGCGATCCGTTCGCGCGTCTCGGCGTCCCCACCCACGATGTTCAGCGCGCCCCACGTGAGCAGGCAGGCGATCGGGTTGAGGTCCGAGGCGTAGACGTCGCACCCCAGCCGGGCGGCCTCGAACGGGATCGACCCGCCGCCGCAGAAGGCGTCTCCCACCCGGGGCCGGTGCCCGAAGCGCAGGATGCCGAGCTGCTCGGTAAGCTCGGCGAAGCTCCGGGCGCTCGTCCCGAGCTGGGCGTTGACGCGCTCCCAGACCGGCCCAAAGAGCGCTTCCTCCGAAAGCTGCTCGGGCCGTTTGGTGACGTCGAGCTTTTCGAGGTAGGTCAGCGTCGCCAGCGCCGCGAGGGTCAGCCGGTTGCGTTCCGTCGCCGGGCACTCAGGCGACCATTGCAGCCGCGGCGTGCCGATCGCCTCCAGGAACGCGGCCTCTCGCGCCTCGTCGGTCATCGCCGCCCAGTCGGCTGCCTTGATGCCCCGGACGGCGAATCGGCCCTTCATCTGGGCCGGTTTCAGACCGCAAAGGCGAGCGGTGTTACCGGGCGAGAGCGACGGCTCGCGGCGCAGGAAGGCACGGTCATCGATCGCCATCAGGCTCTCGAAGACTTCCAGGTCCCTCTCGGAATCGCCGGTCGCCGGAAGGAGGGCACCCAGGACGCACGCCTTGACCAGGATCAGCGGCTTGCGACCCTTCCAGTAAGAGCCGAGGGCCGTGAGCGTCTGCCCGTGGACCGCTTTTCGTTCTTTCTGGGCCTCGGCCGAGATCTTCTGGGCGGGGAAAATCTTCTCGATCAGCGACGGCCTGTCCTTCCAGTCCAGCGGTCGGATCATCGATCTCCCTCCCCGCCTCGCACGAGCGAGCCCTCGCCGTTGCTGGCGAAGATCGAGTCCTCACCGTCGAAGGCCGGGAACCGCGGGGTGGGTGCGTCCTCGGCCCGGGAGCGGCGGCGGACCACGGGCCTCGGCTTGATCGCGCGTCCTTCCATCGGGTCGGCCATCGGGTTCTCGGTGAGGGCGTATCGCAGGGCCATGCGCCAGCCGATGCCGACGTCCTGCGCCCGCCCGGTCGCCGCGGCGGTCATGGTGAACAGCCACCACCGTTCCTCGGGCCGCAGGCCGGTCCAGTTGCGGACGGCGTTGCCGTAGAGGCCGGGATCGCACTGCTCGACGGCCCAGGCCAGCACCAGCAGCTCCTTGCCCAGCAGGCGCTCGACCTTGTTGGGCCCGACCGTCCAGCGGCCAGGCTCGAGGCCCCGGGAGCGCAGCCGGTCGTTGAACTCGCGCTTCACGTCCTCGGCGATGGCGTTCCAGGCCGCCCGGGGCAGTTCGCAGCGGTCCACCATCTCGGGCAGGCCGTTGATCCCGGTCCTGATCCCGTAATGCTCGCGGATGACGACCACGCCCGCCCGCCCGGCCGGGATCTCCACCAGGACATGATGGGGATCGGGCGTCTCGGGGCAGCCGAAGCCGACGGTTTTCTGGCGGCTGGCGGTCATTGCTCCACCTCGCCGGCGCCGATGTCCCCGACCCCGACCTTCGTGAGGTAAGTCTCCAGGTCGTGGCCGCTCTGGAACTGGACCTCGCCCACGCCGAGGACGACCTCGGCCGTCTCGTCGCCGATGGCCTGGCGGGCCGCGGCGATGAACGCCTCCAGCTTATCGGCCGGGATGACGCTCTCGCTGCCGAAGCGGGTCACCACGTTCCTCGTGCCGGTCCCGATCTTGACGGTGACCTCGCGCAACTTCGCCTGCACGCTCTTGGCCGAATTGAGCGCGGCGAACGTCCCCGCGTTGTCGAAGAAGTCGAGCTTCTTGCGCAGCCTGGCCGGTTTGGTCCTGTCAATCGTCGGTCCAATCTGGTCGGGCTTCGGGATCACGAAGGTGCGCTGCGTCGGGACCCCCTGGTCCTCGGCGTAGGCGTAGATGGTCACCTCGGCCTTGCCATCCAGCTCGATCGGCCCGGTGTAGACCTGGCCATCCTTCGGATTGGCGCCGGTCGTGTTCCACCGGATCGTGCCGCGCGGCTTGACGGTCAGCTCGATGATCCGCTTGCCGCCCGGCAGCATCTTGCGCTCGTGCGTGAGGTTCAGCCTGTTGGACTACGGCCTCGGTTCCCCGGTCTCGTGCTTGCCGTCGGGGTCGACGGCCAGGAACCAGAGTACCGTTTCGTCGGTCTCGAAGATCGTATCGGGGATGAGGAGGCTGTCCTTCGACACGTCGGGAGTGGGCGCGTGGTGGACGCGAACGTTCGGCCCCCCGTCCCGCGCCAGCACCTCGATGGTCGCCACGCCGGTCCTCTCGTCGTAGCCCCGCTCCGAGATGGAAACGGAGGTCTTCGGGGCCGGGAACGGGCCTTTCTCGACGTACCCGTCCTCGGTGTAGCGCCATCGGCCCTGGCCCTCGGCGATCTTGCGGAGCTGCTCCAGGCCCTTGGGCGGCAGCCAGAGCCAGCGGGGATTGGTCAGCGCGCGACTCTGGACGTCGCGCCAGGGAATCCGCCGCTCGGTCCCGGGCCACAGCATCTCCTCGGCCCGGGACATCAGCATCTCGGCTTCCGCGTCGACGCTCGACTTGAGCTTCAGGACGCCCGTTCCGCTGAGGACCTGCTCGATCGGGTCCTCGGCGTGGAACGGGTTGCCGAGGTTGAGGGCGAGCTTGGCCGCGGTGAGGCCGTTCCTGGTCGGGTAGTAGATCCGGTTATAAAGGCTGACGACCGTGGTGTTGAAATCCATCCGGGCCTGCTCGGCCTCGTCCTCCAGCTCGGTCCTGTGGGGCGACTTGTCGCCGCCGGTCTCCTCCAGGACGCGTGCGATGGCCCAGATGCGCCGGGTCTTCTCTTCCAGGCTAGCGATCGTGGACCCGTCGCCGGTGACGATGCAGAAGTTGTTCTTCTCGGTGACGGCTTCCCAGAATCGCTGGACTTCCTGTTGCGGCTGCTTGATGTCGGGACTCAGGACGAGGCAAACGCGCGGCCCGTTCAGCTTGATCTCGTCGAGTTGGGGCAGCGCGTGGGTTTCCTGGTACGGGATTTTGTTGATGGGACGGAAGACCTCGTCGAGCCGGCGCTTCATCTCGGCTTCAATCTTCGGCTGCGGCGCGGCCTCGGCCCGGTTATCGATCCGCTTCTTGAGGTTCTCGATGTTGGAGAAGTAGAACGCATCATTGTCCTTGCGGTGCAGATACCAGGCTTCGCTCCGGAGGGCCTCGAAGGCGTCCTGAAACTCGATCGCCGTGCGGTTGGGCGCGATCAGGCACTCGAGCATCTGAGGCCTGGTGAAGCCCTTGACGGCGTCGATGGACTCGGAGAGCGAGGCAGTAAGGATCAGGGAGGCGACCTGGCTGGCCGCGTCGCTCTTCAGACTGGCGTCGGCGACTTCGGCGGCGGCGGTCCCTCCCGCGGCGATGTCGTGGGCGATGGCACCCTGGAGGTTGCTGATCCGATTGATCTCCTCGCGCACGTCGCCGAGGTTCAGGTCGAGATGCTGGCAACCGATCAGGTAGGCGTCATTGTCCGGCCGGCTCCAGACGGACTTGATCATCTTCGAGATGAACTGCATGAGGCCGCGGGTCTGGCGATAGCTCTCGTTTTCCTTGAACAGGGCGATGACGTGCTTGACCGAGGGATGGAAGGGGTACGACGCGTGAATCTCCTCGGCGATCAGCTCGGCGCTCCTGGCGATCGACTTCGATTTCGCCGCTTCCGACAGGACCTGCGCGTATGCCGAGGCGACCGAGTCGACGACGGACTGGTTGGGGAGGTTGCGAAAGAGCCGCTTGCGAAGGATGTCATAAATCTCCTGGCTGGCCAGGTCCACCGGGGTCAGGGCGCGGGCCTGGCGGTTCGATTCCTGCTCAAAGTTGCGGATCGCCTGGCGAAGCAGGTTCGTCGCCCCCTCGTAGCTGCCGCTCAGATTGGAGAGGACGATGCAGCACCGCTTGAGCTTGAGCGCCGCCGAGAGCAGATTCGAAAGGGCGAACGTGGTGACCTGGGCCAGCGTGCCGGCTCCGACTGGCCTCGTGACGGCGTAGTCGAAGTAAGGAGGCAGCTCGTCGAGCAGGATCAGGGTGGGCTGATCGCCGATGAGCTCGATCCAGTCGGACTCGAGAGGAGCGTCGGCGCCGTCTTTCCAGAACTTTGCGAATAGCGGCGCCTTGCCAAGCTGGGCCGCGATCTCACCCCAGAGAAATCGATCCCGGGGGACCGCACGACCGTTCACGGCGACGACGTTCGCACGGTCGAAGGGAGCCTCGGCGGCAATCTGCGGGACGACCGTCCTTCGCAGCTCGGAATTCCGGGCAAGCAGACCAAAGGCCACCATCGAGTGAGTCTTGCCGCCGCCCATCGCCTGCTTGAGCTCGAAAACCGCCTGGTCATCGCGGCCGGCGAGCCGTTTCAACCCCTGGCTGAGGAGGAGCTCCATCCCCCTCGTGATGTGATTCTTCTCGAAGAACTCGCCCGCCTCCGCCTCGGTCTGCTGGATCACGTCGGAGAGGTTCTCGATCTGCTCGCTCATGGCGTAGTCGAGCGCCATGGGATGCAGCTCGCAGGCGTCTTTGACTGTTCGAAGCATGCACGGTCCCGACGCGTTTCGTACGCTGTGAAGTTGGCAAGATCCTGCGGAATCTGCGATCCGGGCCCAACCCGATGCCGGACCTGGGAGTCCTCATGTATTATTGCTTACGAATCGGAGTCGGTGTGGCCCGCCCAGAGCTCGGTTGTGAAGTGCCGGTTGGAACAACCGTGTGATCCCGCCGAGCCGGAGGCGGGCTCGAATCTACGGGATGTCGGTCATATCCGGGATTTCGGGAACATCGTTGGTGTTGTGGACGAACGGTACTCACTAGATTCCTACCGTCGGTCGCGTCGAGACCGGCAATCCGCACCCGGTCCCGATCACCGGTCTCGGGACGATTATCGCCTGTCCAGGTACGAATGTCACGGCCGTGGTGACCGGTACGACCGATCCCCTAGGCCGCCCCACTCCGCCGTGGGGCCGTCTCCGCCGGGAAAGCGCCCGATCCGCCGCACGCCGGCCCCCGCTCGGTCCGACCATCCGCCCGGTGGCGACATCCGCCCGGTCCCGGCCGGGCCGGGGCGGCTTCCGGACCGGAGGGACGGCGGCCGCACCGGGCCGGGCGGGGAGCCGTCACCGCGGGCGGGTCGGTCCAGGCCTTCCAGCCCGGCAGGGCCGAACCGTCAATGCCGGAAGGCCTGACCAACCTGAATGCCGCCGGAAGATCCGCGGGCCGATCCCGGCGAGCGGGAAACACGCCCCGCAATGGTCGGGTGATCCGCGGCCAATCGGTGTCGCGATCGGGCGAGATCCGTGATCCAACCACGACGCGGCCGGGCTCTCCGAATCATGACCATGAGCCAAACCCCCTCCTGATCGTCACAACCCGACCCAGAAAAAGCCGGAAATCCCAAAAAAGTTGAGAATAAATCGGCGCGGCCGGCGTCTATATTAGGGGTCGGTCGTTCTTTGACAATTTGTTGGCGGTAAAAAGGCTATCCCGCCCAGGATAGCGGTGCATCCACGATGGTGCGCGAGGCCCGCTGCCGGAGAACGCGGCCGGCCTCGCCGCACGCGCCGTGGGCAGGCGAAATCCGGTCACCTGTTAGATCAGCGCCCTGCTGCTTGCTTGCAACAGGGTCAAGATGAGTGCATCTCGTCCTGGGCGGGGATCAGAGGGCTCGAATCACCCCGAAATCGCGCGAACGAACCCAATCTTCATATTATCTTCATACTCGTCCGGCGGTTTTCGGCGCCGAAGAGGCGTCCGGGGGGTGGATTTGAGCAAAACGAACCCAATTTTGCCCCATGGGCAGACGCGGTGGCGTTCGTTTCAGGAGCACGCGGTCCGCGTCCTCCTTGCGCGCCGAGGCTGGTTCGGGCGTGGGATGCCCGGCTGGCATGCGGACAGGTCGAGGGATGCCGGCCGGGTCCGTCGGGTCCGATGCGGTTCGATGCGATCCGACGAGGAAGGCGGCCCGGTCCGCCGATCCGGCCCGATGCCGTTTCATCCGACCCGGCCCGGCCATCGGATCAGGGACCGGGAACGGCGTCCGCATCCACGGGAAGCCGGGCTGGGTCCGTCGACGATGCGCCTCGTTCTCAGGCCCGTGGCTCGCCCTGGTAACGATCCGAGAAACCGGCGAGGTCCGGCGCCGGTTCGCCCCGAAGAGAAGGCACCCGATGACCCACGTCGCTGGTTCGTCCTGGATCCGGGCGGGTATCGCCGCCTGCACCGGCCTGGGGCACTCGACTAGCGGGCCGAGCCCCGGCGCACCAGGGTGATCGGTAGCTCGCGCGAGGCGACCCGGTTGCCGATCATGTCGGTCTGGATCAGGCGCAGGCGGTAGCGGCCGGGCTCGAGCGTGCGGGGGAGCCGGACGCGGTAGCTGACGTAATAGTCCCGCCGGCGATTGGGGCAGACGTCCTCGGCGGTGCCGGGCGATTCCTCCCAGACCACGCGGCCGGTCGACTCGGATTGCAGCTCGATGTGGGCCGCGAGCCGGGAGACGAACGACTCGCCCCGGCGCTGGTATTCCAGTCCGGCCATCTCGCAGTAGACCAGTACCAGCCGGCCGGTCTCGACCTGATCGGCGTGGATCGGAGCGACCGCGCCGAAGGCGGTCACGCGCGAGCAGAGCTTCAGCTCGGCGATCTCGAGCGACGGCTCGGCGGCCGGGGTCGGTTCGGGGACGACCGGGGTGGATCCCGGCTGGCGGCTCGGGGCGGCCGGACGATCGTCGGACGCGGCCGGAATCCCGGCGTCGGGCTCCGGGCCCGCGGCGTCCGGGCTGGCGGCGTCGGGTTTCGCCGGATCCTCGTCGGACGGCGCCGTCGCCGGCGCCAACGCCGGGGTGCCCGCTGACCCGGACGACCGTGCCGGACCCGGGGATAGAGCCGGCGCTGTGGGTGCCCTCTTGCTCGGGGCCGAAGCGGACGAGGGTGCCGGCCCGATCGCCTCCGGGGCGGCCGGTCCAAACAGCGAGGCCGCCGGCGCGGGCGAGTTCGCGTCCGATGAAACGGCAGGCGTGGGCGAGTCCAGGGCGGGCGGCACGTCGCGCGAGGTCGCCGGGTCGATGGGGGTCAGCGGCGGAAGGTTCACTTGCCGGGCCAGCTCGGCCGGCCCCGGATCGATCGAGACCCGTGCCGACGCGGCCAATGGCGGCAACGGCGCCGGCGGGATCGATTCGGGTGCCGGGTCGGGGTTCGGCCCGCCGAGCGGGGAAGCGGCCGCCGAGGATTCGGCGATCGTCGCCGGGTTCGGATCGCCGGCTTCGAGTATCGGGGTTGGCGTGGGCGTGGATGCCTCGACCGCTCCCAGTGACTCAAAGTGTTGTCGGGTGACGGCCTGGGCCCGGCGGAGCTCCGAATCGCGTAGCGGAGGTGCCGGGGGCACGCCCTCGCCCGGCGCGGGCGGTTGCGGCTCGGTCGAACCGGCGCCCGGCAGCGGCCCGTTCGCCGCCTCGCTCCCGTCGTCCGGAACCAGTCCGCCGACGGGCGCCGGGCCGGCCGGCAGCGGGGTGGGTGTGACGCCCGAGACCGATGAGGGCGTGGCCGCGACGGTGCCGCGGCCGGGCACGGCGGCGCGGGTCGTGGAATTCAAGGCCGAGGGCGAATCGGGCCGGGCCGGAGATCCGACGGCGGCGGGTTCCAGTGTGCCGGTCGGCGCGAGGTCGGGGAGGTTGCCCGCCGAGGACCGCAGGTTCGCCGATCGCGCGCATCCGACCGAGATGGCCGCGCCGACCAGTCCCAACATGGCCAGGATGACTCGCCGGCTCGGCCGATCATGCGGCATTCGGACGACCCTAACCTAATAGGCGGAGCCCGGGATTCCCTTCCCTCGCCCCGATCCACTGGACGCGCTGAGAGCCCGCGGGACGGACGAACGCGCCCCGCCGAGAGGAATGTGGCGTGGGTTTACCCCAGGTCCGCGATTTGGGCAAGCTCAACATCGGGTGTCGGGCCGCGGGAATTCGAAGTCCCAGTCCTGGGCGGCCGTGCGGATCCGGTCGAGAGTCGCCTCGCGGGACTCCCTCATCGCGCGATCGAGCCGCCGGGCCTCGTCCAGGCCGACGCGGGTGAACCGGACCAGATCCCCCGGCCGGAGCTGGCCGAGGCGGTCGAGATCGGCCGAGACGACGTGGGCGACGTGCGGGTATCCGCCCATCGTGCCGCAGGCGACCCCCAGAATCATCAACCCGCCGCCGGCCGCCTGGATCGCGCCGGGGGCCACGGGCGCCGAGAGCCGGCCGGGCGGGGCGTCGATCGCCGGTGGGATTCCCTCCAGCCGCAGGCCCATCCGGTCGCTCTGGGCACCGATGCGATGGGCCCGATCGAGCCAGCTCGGCGATGGTCCGGATCCCGGGAGGATCACGGCGGCATCGGGGCCGTCGAGGATCCGCAGCGGCTCGGCGGTCGGATCGACCCGAGCGGGGTCGCGCGGATGTCGAGTGGGAATCGAGCCGGCCGCCGCGGGCAGCAGTTCGCCGGATCGCAGGCGTTCCTCCGACGACCGGCTGCCGAGGCTCACGGGTGTCTGCCAGCCTCCGGCGACGGCGAGGTAGGTCCTCGCCCCGCCGAGCGTCCGGCCCAGGACCAGGCGCTCGCCGCGATGGAGCGTGAAACTGAGCGGCGGCTCGATCGTCCGCACGGTGCCGTCCGGGCCGACGACCTTCGCCTCGATCGAGGCGCCGGCAATCGCCAGGGCCAGGTCCGAGCGCGCGTCATACCTCCCGCCGACGAGCGTCAGCTCGAGCACCGCGCAGTCCGGGTCGTTGCCGGCCAGTGCGTTGGCCAGCCCGGCCGAGCCGCGATCGAAGGCCCCGCCGGGCGGGACGCCGTACTCGCGATGGCCGGGCCGGCCGAGGTCCTGCACGGTGGTGCTCAACCCGGCGTCGACGACGAGCAGGCCAGCGGATGTCGGGTTGTCAGGGGAGAACATCATCGACGCCGATCTGCCCGATCAGCCGGCCGTCGAGGATAACCGGCACCTGCTGGCCGCTACGAAAGACCTGGGCCGACCGATAGAGGCCCGGACCGGGGCTGGAGTAGACCTCGACTTGCCGGTCGACGAGGTTGACGATCCAGTAAACCGCGATGCCGCCTCGGGCGAAGGCGGGCAGCTTCTCGTTGCGGTCACGATCGAGGGTGCTCTCGGAGACTTCGGCCAGCAGGCCCACGTCGGCGGCCAGGGGATGGCGGTGCCGGTAGTCGTCATCCACGCCACGGACAATCGTGACGTCCGGCTCGGGCTCGTCGAAGTCCGATAGCCGCACCGGCTGCTCCTGGCGGGAGGTCCACCCGGGCGGCAGGAGTCGGTCCAAGCCCTTGTTGAGAGCCTTCGTGGACCAGCTATGCGCAGGGTTCTTCGGCACTTTTGTCACCACGTAGCCGTCGATCAGCTCGACCCGAGGATTGTCGAGGACCATCCTCTCGTACTCGTCGACGTTAAAGCGGTACAACCGCGTGGCGCTAGAGGGAAGTGAATGCGCCGGTGCGATCGGGATGGTGGTCGAGGCCGACGACATCGGCGTTCCTCCAAATCCAAAGATCCTGGCGGGCGACTCGGTCCATCATCCCACAGGGGACAAGCGTCCTTCAAGGAATCAAGCCGATCGACCGGGCGCGGGCTTCCGGGGCTTCGGCCCGCTCTTTGCCCGCTCAATCGCTGCCTCCGTCTTCGGCCGTGAAGCTCCGGACGGCGATCCGCATCGAGTCGAGCAGATGGCGGACGGTCCGGGCGTTCTCGACGGCGTGTGGGGCGTCGCCGTGGATGCAGATCGTCGCCACGCGGCGGCGGGCGAGCAGCACGGCGAGCTGGGTCATCATCTCGTCGGGTTCTTCCAGGATGGCGTCGGGTTCGCCGCGGGGGACGAGCGAACCATCCGGGCGATAGCGGCGGTCGGCGAATCCCTCGGCAACGTAGCGGACGCCTCGGCCGACCGCCCAGGCGTTCAGCACCGAGCCGGGCAGGCCCAGGAGCGGCAGGCCGAGCTCGACGGCGGCGTCCACGACTCCCCGCGCGATCGGGTTCTGCCGCTGGGCCTGGTTGTAGAGTGCGCCGTGGGGCTTGAGGAACCGGACGGCGACGCCCGCCTCGGCGGCCAGCTCGACCAGCGAGCCCACCTGGTCGAGGATCAGGTTCGTGACGGCGTCGGCCGAGATCGCCTGCTCGCGACGGCCGAAGTTCTCGCGGTCGGGGTAGCCGGGATGGGCACCGATCGCGACGCCCCGGTCGCGGGCGAACTCGAGCGTCCGCCGGATGGCCTCGGGGCTGCCCGCGTGGGCGCCGCAGCAGACGCTCGCCGAGCTGACCAGGTCGTCGAGCAGGAGGTCGTCGAAGGGGCAGCCTTCCCCGACGTCGGCGCTCAGGTCGATCGTCCGGCGCGGCGGTTGGGACTCATTCATCGATTCGGAGGCGTTCATGCAGTCGGGTCTCGTAATCCTCGGCGGCGATCGGCCGGAAACGGATGCGGTCGCCGGCGCGGATCGGGAAGAATCCGGCGGTCGGGTCGGCGATGCAGAGCGGGGTCCGCCCCAGCAGGTGCCAGCCGCCGGGCGAGGCGGCGGGATAGACGCACGTCTGCCGCCCCGCGATCGCGACCGAGCCGGCCGGCACCCGCGGCCTCGGCGACGGCCGGCGCGGCAGACCGGCCAGGGCCGGCGGCAAGTCGCCCGCGTAGGGGAAGCCCGGCAGGAAGCCGATCGCCAGCACATCGTACACGACGCCCGCATGCAGGGCGATCACCGCGCCCGCGTCGAGATCCCGATCGGCGGCGACGTGCTCCAGGTCGGCCCCGTCGTACAGCACGGGGATCACGAGCGTCTTTCCACTGATTGAATCGGCAGAGTCGGCCGCCATGTCCAGGGTCAGGGCGCGAAGGCGTTTCTCCAGCTTGGCCGGGTCGAGCCGGTCGGGGTCGACGAAGACGGCGACCGTGCCATACGCGAGCACGACGTCCGTCACGCCCGGCCAGTTTCGCCGTCGAACCTGTGCGGCCCAGGCGGCGGCCTGGGGCAGGGCGCCGAAACTCGCGAGGTAGGCCCGGTCGCCCAGCGGCTCGATCGCGGAGGGACCCACGGGCATGGGCATGGGCGGTCGGCTCTGTTATGATGGGATGAATGAGATCGATGGAGACCGCGGCGATCGGCCCGCAACGCCGATCCACGCGACCCGGACGATGAGGCGGACCCGACCATGTCCCGACTCCTGCTGGCCCTCGGCGTGTTGCTGGCGACCGGCGCGGCGGCCCTCGGCGGGGCCGACGAGCCGGCGGCCGACCAGATCGCGATGCGTGACGGCTCGGTGATCCGCGGGGCGATCACCTCGCCGAACGCCCCGCACGGAATGGTCGAGATCGTCGTCCGCCGCGGCTGGGCCGAGCAGCATGCGAAGGTCCACCTGAAGCACTGGGATCGCCTGGGTTACACGGCCGTGCACCGCGCGATCGAACAGCGGCGGACGCGACTGGAGGCCTGGAAGAAGGAGCGGCAGCAGGCGCAGGGCGTCGGGGCCGACGACCGAATCCTCCGCTGGATCGACCGGGAGCTCGCGAGGCTGGCGGACCCGACGCGGGCCGCCCACACCCCGCTCGTCGCGATCCGGATTCCGCGGTCCGAGATCGGCGAGGTCCACCGCGGGCCGGCCGGCGCGGGGCGCCGGCTGATGCTGGCCTGGCAGGCCGGGCTCGCCGATCCCGAGAGCCTGACGGCCGCCGAGCTGGCCGATGCCCTCCAGGCCCGGGGATTCGCCGCGGACGCCGGGGAGCCGGATCGGCCGATCTCGCTGGAGGGCCTGCTTCCGCCGGCGGGCGAGCCCGACGCGCTGTGGCTCGGCCGCCGCGCCGCGACCGAGATCGCCGTGGACGACGGGCTCCGGTTCCTCCGCTACCAGGGCATGGTGATGCCCGAGGCCCAGGGAGGCGTGCCCTTCGCCGGCGCCGGGATCGATCCCTCGATGGTCATGGGCGAGTTGAAACGTCTGGTGGATCCCGACGGCGCCGCCGCGGCGGACGCGAATCGCCTGGACCCCGTCCACGAGAAGCTCAAGACCGTCGCCGCGCGGGGCCGCAGCGGCGCGGTCGTCATGGCGCTGGTGCTCGCGCCCGAGCTGGACGGCGCCACGATCGAGACCACGTTCTGGGTCCGAGGCACCGAAGGCCGATGGAAGGTCTACGGCATGCGGTCCACCACGGTCCGCGCGACCGACCTCCGCCCCGGCGAGGGGAATGACCTGGGCCAGGACCCGCAGGTCAAGAAGGCCATCGGCATCGTCGAGGCACTCGGCCTCGGCGCCGTCCCCGCCGAGCTGAAGCAGCGAAGCCTCCAGGTCGGCGCCGCCACGCAGAAGGCTCTCGGCCTGGCCCGCGCCGCGTTCCAGCGCGACCTGGACACCGTGATGCTGCCGGTCCTCCAGCCCGAGGCCGGTGCCGATCAGGCCGATGCCGCCGCTGCCCCGATCCCGGCCGACAAGCCGGCTCCCGCTGCCTCGCCCCGCCCGGGCCCCCGACGATCGATGCTCGGCCCGAAGGACCGTTAGCCCCGGATACTCGGCTGCCCGCCGAAAGACAAACGGCTTCAGACGGTCGAGCGGCGGAAGCACTGGTTTGCCTCCCCGCGAGCCCATCCCCAGATAGATATCGGTAGCGCCCGAGTCCGCCAGCCGCTCCGGCGTCGCCTGCTCCAGCCCGATCGCCCGGCAGCCCGAGGGCAGGTAATATCGGGCCGTCTCCACCTCGACATTGGACCCCTCGCCGACGGGTGCAACGATCACCAGCACCTCGACGCCCGGCGCCCGGGCGGCCAGGTCAGCCGAGAAGCCTCGCCAGTCGGCCTTGAGGTCCGGCGCGTAGACCTTCGGCCCAAGCTCCATGAGCGCCAGGATCGAGAGCCCGGCCGCGAGCGGATAGCGCAGCCCCGCGGGCGTCCGCACCAGCCCCCGTGCGACCAGTAACAGATAGGCCGGGGCCACGAACACCGTGTATCGCTGGGGCCCAAAGATCGGCCGTCCCAGCCTCGAATAGATGAAGAGCGCCAGCGGAGGCACGATCAACCAGAAGATCAGATACAGGGCTGAGGAGGCCGCGACAGGCCGGGAGGATTCCGTCGCGGCAGTCGAGGAGCCGACCGCGCCGCGATCGACCTCTTCGTCCTCCTCGCCCCTGACACCATACCCCTGGCCCTGACACCAGAGCCCCCAGCCGACCAACAGGACCAGCCCCCCCAGGACACCCGAGTCCCCGCCGATGAAACCGATCGGAGTGCCCAGCAGCATCTTGATCGGCTGGATGCCGCTGAGAAACTCGGGCGGATGGTCGAGATAGCGTGGGAGCCATGGGGCCACGATTGCTCCGGCCGCCAGGTGCACGGCCAGCCATCGGCCCCGGGTGCCGAAGCAACTCCTCAGCCCCGCCATCCCGGCCAGGGCGAGCGTCGCCATCATGATCAGGCCGAGCGGATGCGAGTAGCCCAGCAGCACCAGCCCGAGCACGTAGACAGTCGCCCGTGGCCACGAGAACCGATCGCGTAAGCTCAACAACATCCACCAGCACGCCGATGTGACCAGGACGAGCCAGGCATACATCCGGGCCTCGCGCGAGTAGACGATCAGGGCCGGGCTGAGCGCGGCCAACCATGCGGCCCACAGGCCGGTCATCGCGTCGAAACCCGTCCGGCCGATGGCGAACACCACGGCGACCGTGGCGACTCCGCAGAGCACGCTCAGCGCGCGGGCCGAGGTCTCGGACGGTCCGAAGAGGCGAATCCAACCCTGGAGCACGATCGGGTGCACCGGTGCCCGGGTCGCGTCGATCCGCGCGAGCCGATCCATCAGCTCGGCCGGGTTCGCCGAGCGAGCCAGACGCATGGTGACGGTTTCGTCGTACCAGAAGCTGAGCTGCCCCAGCCGGTAGCCTCGCAGCCCGGCGGCGATCGCCAGGATGCACGCCAGCAGAAGGAGGATCCCGGCCCGACCGCCGCGGAGCCGATCCAGTCGTCGTGTCGCGGCGGGAGAGGCTCCCGTCATCGCGGCTGCTCCACCCGGCGCGGGCCGGAGTGATCGAGGTAATCGAGGAGGTCGGGCCGCAGGTCGCCGTGCGTGTCGTAGGCGTCGTGGTTGATCGCCTGGATGAACCGGTGCCAGAGCGCATCGCACACCGGCTGGAACAGCAGGAACGCCCCGAGCAACATCGCCAGCGGCCAGCCTCCGGGTCGCGCCAGCGCGGCGGCGCCCTCGGCGACGAGCATCTGCACGGCCGGCACCAGGAAGATCAGCAGCCGGCCGTGGAACGGATACTGATGTAGCGCCGAGGCCACCAACGTGAAGGCTAGAGGTGCCGCCAGCAGGTACAAACCGCCCGGCCGCCGCCGGCCGAGCGAGATCGCCCCGACGATCCACAAGAGCATCGCCACGATCGCAGTCGGGACCATCCCGATCGGCATCTTCACATCCGACGGGCTGTCAAACAGGTTGGCGATTGCCCAGAAAACCTTCCTCACATCGGCGGAAGACCTCGGCGGGATCGGCAGGAACGCAAAGTCCCACCAGTTCCAGATGAAAGCCTCCTTGCTGAGGATCCGGTGCGAGACGACGTAGCACCCGGCGAAGCTGAGGAGCCAGGCCGCCCCCATCGCCGCGAGGATGAGACTGCTCCGAACGTCGCGGCGGACAAGGGCCTCGGCCATCAGGTAGGTCCCGGCCGCCGCGAGGATCAGGATCAGCGTGTGCGAAAACCAGACGCCCACCGCACCGAGGGCGGCCAGGGCAAGAAGACCGCGCGGGTTGGACCGCTCTGTCGACGGCCCGGCTCGTAGCGTCAGCAACACCGCCGCCAGCGCGAGGGCCAGGTCGCTCGAGTATTGCTTGATCTCGGCCGAGTAGTAGATCAACCAGTCCGAGAGCGCGAAGAGCCCCATCGCCACCGGCACGGCGGTCGGCCGGAGCAGGCGGCCGGCGACCGCCCGGAACAGAAGCAACGAAGCGATCCCGCACGCCAGGGCGACCGTTCGCGCGGCCATCACATCGTCGCCCGGCAGCCGCACGGCCATCCGCTCCAGCACCAGGAAGCCCGGCGGCGCGAGCTGGTACTCCTCGAGCGTCGTGTGGAAATCAAACACCGGCAACAACTCGAGGTTGAGCAGCAGTGACCGCTCGTCCCGGTAGAGTTCGCGACCGTCGGCGTAGCCCCATACCCGCAGGATCACCCCGACGGCCAGCGCGAGCCAGGTGATCGCCTCGGCGCCGATGCTCAGCCGCACCTGAGTCGTGAGCAGACCCCATGGACCTCGTCGGCTCGCCTCCGCCTCGAGGGCCGCTCCCACTTCCGCCTTGGCTGGTACGTCCGCTCGCAACGTCGGTCCTCCTCTCGCCGCACGCGATCTCCAGGATACACCAAATCGCCGGGCGCGTACCCCGTCCTCATGCCCCCGGCACCGCACCGGGGCGCTGTTGAGCCGATCGGCCAATCCAGGTATGGTACAATGCCAGCCGACCGGACGCGCCGACCGACGGTAAGCGAACGAGGGCAGGGGCAGGGGCCCGACGCGGCGAGGCCGACGCGTCCGTCCGGGTAATACCATGTCGAGGCGAAAGGGGCGGGGGAATGGGACTGTTCACGGGCAAGAAGGGGCTGATCCTGGGCGTCGCCAACGACTTCAGCATCGCCTGGTCGATCAGCAAGAAGCTCCTCGAAGAAGGTGCGGAGCTGGGCTTCACCCACCTGCCCGGCGACAAGATGGAACGCCGCGTCCGGAAGCTCGCCGACCCGATCGGCGCGAAGCTGATCACGCCCTGCGACGTGCAGAAGGACGACGACATCGCGCGGGTATTCGCCCAGGCCCGCGAGACTTACGGCTCGCTCGACTTCGTTCTGCACTCGATCGCGTTCGCCCCGATCGACGACCTGAAGTGCCCGTTCGTGAACGCCAGCCGCGAGGGATTCAAGACCGCGATGGACATCAGCGTGTACTCGCTGGCGATCGTCGCGCGGCACGCCGCCGACGCCATGCCCGAGGGCGGCTCCATCGTCACCCTCACCTATTTCGGCGGCGAGCGGGTCGTCCCGGGCTACAACATGATGGGTGTCTGCAAGGCGGCCCTCGACGCGGCGGTCAAGTACCTGGCCTTCGACCTCGGCCCGCGGAAGATTCGCGTCAACGGCCTCTCCGCCGGCCCGGTCAAGACGCTGGCCGCCTCGGCCGTCGGCGACGCGGACAAGCTCGCCGGCCTGTACGAAATGACCTCGCCCATGGATCGTAACATCACCCGGGAGGAGGTCGGCTCGGCCGGGATGTTCCTGCTCTCCGATCATGCCTCGGGGATCAGCGGCGAGATCATGCACGTCGACTGCGGTTACAACGTCATGGGTTCGCCCGGCCGCGCCATCGAGAAGGTCAAGAAGCTCATCCTGGATAAGGTCCAGGCCGCCAACCCCGAGCTGGCCGCGACGCTCCAGAACGACGACGAGCTGAAGCGTCTATGAACCCGACCCCGGCCGAAGACCACCCGGTCGGGCCCGAGGCGCCGATCCCCGTCGGCATCGGCGTCATCCGACGCGGCGACTCGTTCCTGATCCGCCGGCGCCCGGAGGGGACGGTCTACGCCGGCTACTGGGAATTCCCCGGCGGGAAGTGCGAGCCCGGCGAGACCCCCGATCAGGCCACCGCGCGCGAATGCCTCGAAGAGATCGGCCTGCGGGTCGTGGTCGAGCGCCTGCGCCGGGTCGTGATCCACCGATACCCCCACGGCCTGGTCGCGCTCTCGTTCCACGACTGCGTCACCGAAGACTCCACCGCCCAGCCCGATCCGGCGACGGGATTCCGCTGGGTCCCGATCGACCGGCTCGGATCCCTCCGCTTCCCCGAGGCCAACGAGGCCATCCTCGCCGACCTGGTCGACGAGTGGCGGACCCGCAACCCGGCCGGGTGAGGCGTCGGCCGGGTTACCCGGCCCTGGGGCAGGGACCATCGGACACTTGGCCCGCGATTTGCTAGTACTCCTGAGCGACAAGGCGCGACTGCGCAACCAGATCGCGGTGCGCTGGGCTCGCCGGCTCAAGCAATGTCTCGCCGGGAATGGCCGGTGGATGAGCGCGGTCTTTTGCGGCTCATCCGATCCCGGACGTCCGGGAGGAAGCGGAGGAGTGGTCGAAGGGTTGACGGCGCGCGAGCGGGCGATTAGCTTTCGTTTACTCTTTTAGCTTTCGTTTACACTTTAGAGGCCTTTCGGCTGGACGGCAGGGAGGATCGCCTGGTATCTCGTCGGCGGATCGATCGCCAGCGAGATTCGTGCACTTCAACGACGGACTGAAGTCGCGCCCCGAGATCCTGGACGTCGTTTGAGCAATCGGCCGCGCGAGCCCGAGAAGTCAGATCACCACCCCGAGGTCCGGGGTCGCTCTCGCGTCCGTTGAGGCGGGACGGCCGAATGGACGCGACAGGGGACAGCATCGAAGCGAGACCGTCTCCGGCGCCCCGACCGCAGGTCCGGGCCCAAACGGGGGGAAACGTGGACCGCGACGAGGATTGGCAACAGACAGCGGGCTCGGAGCCGGACCGGGACGAAGTGAGCTTCCGACTGCTGATTGATGGCGTCGAGGACATGGCGATCGTCCTCGTCGACCCGGCGGGCAAGGTGCGGAGCTGGAGCGCCGGAGCCGAGCGCCTGACGGGCTACCACGCGGACGAGGTGATGGGCCGGCCGCTGGCGGAAGTCCCGGTCGCCGGCCCCGATCCGCGGCGCGGCCTGGAGGCCGCGCTGGCCCGGGGGCGGTGGCGCGAGCAGGGGTGGCGGACGCGGAAGGACGGTTCGCGCTTCTGGGCGGATGTCTCGGTAATTCCCCTGCGCGGGCCCGACGGGGATCTGCTCGGCTACGCTTATACCACCCGAGACCTCACGGAATCCTCGCGGCGCGAGCAGGAATTGCGGGACGACCTGCTCCGCACCGTCGAGGCCTCACGGCGCAAGGATGAGCTGCTCGGCCTGCTGGCCCACGAGATGCGCAATCCCCTGGCACCGATTCGCAACAGCCTGCACCTCCTGAGGCGCGGCCTGGACGACCCGCGGTTCGCCACGGATCTCTACGAGGTGATGGACCGCCAGGTTGACCGCCTGGCCCGGATCGTCGAGGACGTGCTGGAGGTCTCGCGACTCTCGCGAGGTCTGGTGGACCTCGAGCCCGATCACCTGGACCTGGGCCGGCTCGCCACGCAGGCGGTCGACGCGCGACGCGGCGACGCGGCCCGGCTCGGCGTCTCGCTGTCGGCCGTGCCGGCACCGCTGCCGATCTGGGTGCGCGGCGACGCGGCCCGGCTCCGCCGGGTGGTCAATGGCCTCCTGGACAACGCGCTGAAGTTCACCAACCGCGGCGGCTCCGTGACGCTCCGGATCGCCGCCGATGCGTCCGGAGACCAGGCGGTGCTCTCCGTCCGCGACACCGGCACGGGAATGACCGCCGAGGTCCAGCGGCGGATCATCGAGGCCCTCGCCCGGCCCGACGGCGACCTCGGCATCGGCCGGGGGGCGCTGGGCCTGGGTCTGGCGCTGGTCCGCGGCATCATCGAGTTGCACGGCGGCTCGGTCCAGGCCCAGAGCGCCGGCCCGGGCCTCGGGGCCGAGTTCGCCGTCCTCCTCCCGCTGGCCGCGCCGGCCGCCGCCGAGCCAGCCGCGAGCCCCGAAGGCGCCTCTCGTCTCCGCGTGCTCGTCGTCGAGGACAACATCGACGCCGCCGAGAGCCTGCGCAGGCTGCTCAACCTGCACGGCCACGAGGTCAGCGTCGCCGCCGACGGCTTCCAGGGGGTCGCTGAGGCCAAGCGATGCCACCCCGATTGCGTCGTCTGCGACATCGGCCTGCCCGGCATGGACGGATACGCCGTCGCCTCGGCGCTGCGCCGCGACCCCGCAACGGCCGGCGCCCGCCTCATCGCCGTCACGGGCTACGGCCGCGCCGAGGACCGCGCCCGCGCGCTGTCCTCCGGCTTCGACGAACATATCACCAAGCCGGCCGATCCCGAGGTGCTCCTGAAGAAGCTCGCCCGTTCGGGCTGAGCGGGCCGGGGACCGAATCAGGCCCGCGGTCGTCCTCTCCCCGACGGCCCCGAAGTGGCCGGCGCGGAGGGCGCGGAGTCGAGGTCGACGACTACTTCCTCCGACCCGTTCACCTCGACGATGATCGGCGACGTGGAGAGGCCGAATCGGTTTTCCAGCATGTCGGCGTCGCGGGTGAACCGGACCGTCCTGGCCCGGTCCTTGATCTTCGCCTTCTCCGCGTCGAAGGCCTCCCGCTCGAGCTTCTGGGTCACGGCCACGCGGTATTTCCCCGGCGGGATTCCGCGGCCGTCGGGACCCGGCACCTCGAAGGTCCCGCTGGTCGGGTCGTACTGGGCCTGGTAGGGATCCCCGCCCTGCGACGACTTCCCGGCCGCATCCGTCCCTCCCATCGACAGGAAGGTGACGGTCACGGTCTGGCCGGCCGGGGGCGAATAGACACCGCCCCCCTTGACCAGCTTGCCGGTGACCCAGACCGCGTCGGAGCTGCCGCATCCCGAGGCGGCGGCGAACGGAATCATCAAGGCCGCGGCGAGGTGCCTGGATCTCATCGCTGGCTCCATGAAAGCGCTACATGGGAATGAATCGTGAATGCGGCGAGGGCGGGCTCGGCGCCGAGCCCTCCGCCCGGGGGGCGTTGCGTCGCCCCGACGGTTCAATACTGGTCCGAGCTCATGACGATGCCGTCATGCTTGCAGAGGATCGCGTACCAGACCTTCCAGGCGATCGAGTTCTTGATGAAGTGGACCGAGCCGTCGCAGAAGGCGACGTTCACGCCGCCGGGGTGCATGCTGCGGCTCTGCCCGCCGCTGTTGTACATGCCGCCGCCGCAGTTGAAGCCCATCCCCTGCTGCCCCGCGTTGGGGAACTGCGGCCCCAGGACCGGCCCGTCCTGCATCTCGTCGCCGCCGTCGCCGCAATTGGGATACGGCAGGCCGTTCTTGTTGTTGGGCGTCGGGTTGAAGGGCTTCGCGTGGCCCGCCAGGCTCGCCATCCCCAGGCCGATGGCCCAGGTGCCGCGGATGTCCATCGAGCTGAGGCCCACTCGCAGCTCGGCGACCATCGCGGTGTTGGACGTGCCGTCGGTGATGGCCGCCAGCTTGGACCCGAAGTTCAGGCCCATCACGCCGCTCTTCGGCATACCGGGGAACGGGTCGGCCTGGATAAGATCCATGTCGTTGAGGCTATGGTCGGGATCGGTCGTACCCTGGACGGCGCCATAGTTGCCCCGCGCCCAGTTCGTCAGCGGGATCCCCTTCATCCGGTCCATGGGCGCATATTGAGGATAGTTGGAATAGTCGCCGGGGGTGTAGAAGAACGCGTCCGGCCCGTTATTCGGATCCGTCGGACAGACGAAGACGGCCAGCCGCGACGAGCGGACCGTGGTGTTGCACCAGTCCATGTTGTAGAGGTTCTCGTTGGGCGCGGTCGTCAGGCCGCTGGGGTTGCCGGGGGTCATGTAGGGGCCGGACCATCCGGGGTAGCCCGCGACATTGGAGGCGTTGTACAGGGGCGCCTGGTCGATGTACGGCAGGATCATGATCGCCCAGTTGGGGCCGAACGGCTCGGTCTGATCGCTCCCCAGCGCGTCCGAGCCGGTATAGGGAGTCAGGCCGGTGAGATAGGGCTCGTTGACGCCCTTCGGGAACGTCCCGTTGGACGACTCGAAGTTCATCACGCCCAGCGCAAGCTGCTTGGCGTTGTTGGTGCACTGGGCCCGCCGCGCCGCCTCGCGCGCCGACTGCACGGCCGGCAACAATAGCGCGATCAGCACGGCGATGATCGCGATGACGACCAGTAGCTCGATCAGGGTGAATCCGCGACGACGAGTGGCCACGAGATTTGCTCCGAGGAGACGGATTGTGACGGAATCGCGAAGGGCACGCCGCAGTAGCGACGGCCCACGGAAAGGCAGATTCACTTTAATCAAGAATATTTATTCACGATGACTCCTCGGTGAAGAACGCGGGAGGCTTTCGCCGACCGTCGCGCGGCCGGCGCGCCGGGCGCGTTGAATCGTGGGGGATGCGGCGGGTAGAGTATCGTGTCGTGTCGCCCGCGGGCCTACGGATGGGCACCGGCCCGCGCGGCGACGGCTGGCAAGATGATCCCGAGACCACGGCACCGCCGGGCGGCGGATTCCGCCGGAGCCCCGACCGAACGAGGAGTCGAACGCGATGAGTCACGACCAGACGGGCCGCATCGATCGCCGCAGGTTCCTCCAGGCGGGTGCCGCGGCAACGGCCGGAGCCGCGAGCCTGGCGCCATCAGCTTCAGGGCAGCAGGCGGCCGTCCCCGACGACACGGCCGTCCTGCCCACGCGCAAGCTGGGCAAGACCGGGCTGGAGGTCACGTTGCTCGAGCAGGGCGCCGCGCGGACCGACACCGACCGCGTGCTGCGGTTCGCCTTCGCCCGCGGCATCCGCCTGTTCGACACGGCCAAGGTCTACGGCACCGAGCCCAGCTTCAAGCGGTGGTTCGCCCAGGACCCGGCGATCCGCAAGCAGATCGTCCTGATCACCAAGGACATGCCCCGCAAGCCGGCCGACCTGCTCAGGATGGTCGACCAGCGGCTCGCCACGCTGGGCACCGACTACATCGACGTGTTCTTCATCCACGGCCTGGGAGACCGAGAGTACGGCGGGATCGACAAGTCCGTCGAGTTCCTCAAGAGCCCCGAATTCCGCCAGGTCGCCGACAAGATCCGCGAATCGGGCAAGGCGAAATTCATCGGCTTCTCGGCCCACCATCGCGAGCGGGCCAGGCTCCTCCAGACTGCGGCCGAGGCCGGTGGGATCGACGTGATCATGCTCCAGTACCGCCCGTGGCTGGAGAAGGAGTCGGCTCTCAACCGCGCCATCGACGCCGCCTGGAACAAGGGGATCGGCCTGATCTCGATGAAGCAGATCGCCAACCAGGCCTTCGGCGACGCGCCCAGGGGCGACATCCTGAAGGAGGTCTCCGAGCGCGTGCCCGTGCTGGCCGAGCGGAAGCTCACGCCGTTCCAGGGCCTCTTGCAGGCGATCTGGACCGACGAACGGATCAGCGCGGCGTGCGTCTCGATGCGGAACACCGAGCAGATTCGCGAGAACGTCGACGCGGCGCGGCGGTTCGAGCCGCTCAAGACGGCGGACATCCTCAACCTCCGCGACGAGTTCCGCGCTCACAACCCGACCCTCTGCGCCGACTGCGACGGCCGGTGCTCGCTGGCCGCCGGCACGAAGGCCGAGCTGGGCAACCTCACCCGGTTCCTGACCTATTTCACCCGTTACGGCGACCGCTCCGTCGCCCGCCGCGAGTACGCGAAGCTCGCGGCCGAGGCGCGCGACTGGTCGGGCGCCGACCTCGAGGCGGCCCGCGCCGCCTGCCCCGACCGGCTCGATTTCGCCCGGCTGCTGCCCCAGGTCGACGAGTACCTGGCGTGAGCAAAAGTTCGATTCGGGAGGGCGAGCCTCTCGGCGAGCCGGGACAGGCAGCAAGCGTCGCATCATCCCGGCTCGGCAGGAGCCTCGCCCTCCCGGTCCCGGAATAGACACCCAGCCGGAACGAACGGGCTTCGACTGGCTGGGCTGGAGGACTGACGGTGGTCCGATGATCGAGATCAACAGCCGCATCGCGATCCCCGAGGATGAGCTCTCGATGGAGTTCATCCGCGCCTCCGGCCCCGGCGGGCAGAACGTCAACAAGGTCTCGACGGCGGTGCGGCTCCGGTTCGACGCGCGGGGCTCGGGGGCGCTGCCGCCGGACGTGCGCGAGCGCCTGATCGCGATGGCCGGCCACCGGATGAGCGATGACGGCTTCCTCACCATCGTCGCCCGCGCCCACCGGACGCAGGAGGCCAACCGCCGCGAGGCGATCGACCGCCTCGTCGAACTGATCCGCCGCGCCTGCGAACGGCCCCGCCCGCGCCACGCGACCCGGCCCACCGCCGGCTCGCGCCGAAGAAGGCTCGAGAGCAAGCGGCGCCGCGGCGAGACCAAGCAGGGCCGCCGCCCGCCCGGGTCGGCCGACGACTGAAGCCTCAAACACGCCGGGACGGGACGAGGGCCGACTCCGAGTCCGCGAAGTGCCCGTCCCGTTTTGTCCGGGATTCAAAAAAAGGGGAACTCATGATCGCGATCGCAACCTCCCTTGCCATGAGCCTGGCAGTCCTCGGTTTCTCACCGCCGGGCGAGGCCCAGGCTCAGGCCCCGGCGCCCGCGCCGAACTGGACGCCGCTGTTCAACGGCCGCGACCTGACCGGCTGGTACACGTTCCTCCAGAAACACGGCAAGAACCAGGACCCTGACCACGTCATCACGATCGAGGACGGCGCGATCCACCTCTACAAGGACGCCCCCGAGGCCAGTAACGTCGTGATGGGCTACATTGCGACCGAGAAGGAATACGGCAACTATCACTTCCGGTTCCAGTACCGCTGGGGCACCAAGAAGTTCGAGCCGCGGTACAAGCTGAAGCGCGACGCCGGGTTGTACTACCACATCCTCGGCAAGGACCAGGTCTGGCCCAGGGCGCTCCAGTACCAGGTCGAGCAGACGAACGTCGGCGACCTGATCGCGCTGTACGGCATGCAGCTCGACACCACGATCGATCCGAAGACGCGATCGGAGAAGATGCCGACTTTCCAGCCGGGAGAGCAGGGGGGCGCACCTTATTTGCTGGGAGGCGAGGGCATCGCCTACCTCAGGCACCTTGCCGGCGACTACGAGCGCGACGGCTGGAACACGTCCGAGATCATCGCGCGGGGCGACACCACCACGCACATCCTGAACGGCCAGGTGGTGAGCAAGGGGACCGGCATCCGCCTGGTCGACCCGGAGAAGAAAGGACCGCCCCAGCCCGTGACCCGCGGCCGGATCGCCCTGGAGATCGAGGCGGCCGAGATCTACTTCCGCAACGTCGAGATCCGCCTGCTCGACGAGGTGCCCGGCGCGAGCCGGTGAGGGCCGAGGGAACTCGGGTTGCGGTTTTTGTCCTACTGCGGCATAACACTCCCCGCGATGATGGATCCACCTGTCAAGGAGGACAACGATCATGAGCCGGTTTGCGCAAGGATCGAAACCGCCGATGGATGGATCCGTCCGGTCTGTTTACCGGCTTGCTCCGCGGCTGATGATGATCGCCTCGACCTGCCTTGTTCTCTCGACGCCTTCGTTCGCGTCACCGATCCGGTATGATTTCAGCGGAGTGATCACGACCGCACCGGCCTCGACGGGAGTGGCCGCGGGCACTCCGTTCTCCGGATCGTTCTGGTACAATCCTTCGCAAGGAACCGCCCTGGGGTTCGAGGGCTTCACGGAATACTCGTCCCGGGGCACTTCCTCCGATGCCGCGGGGATGAGCCTCTCCATCGGCGACGCGAGCAAGCTGCTCGGGCCGAACAACTTCTTCATGACGATGGAGTACACGCCCGCTTATGGGCCGTCGGATCCGACACCCCCTTCTTCCGAGGCCCGGATTGGGGATAGCGATCCGTCCTCATCGCTCACGCTGATCCTGTCGAATCCCACGGCAAATCTGATGGCGAAGTCCACGCTGGGGGTCCCGGGTACGCTCTCCCTCTCCGATTTCACGACGACTCAGCTCGATTACATCCAGAAGTCGGCCGGGGGAAACGTCGAGTACCAGGGGGTCATCACGTCCATGACCGCCGTCCCGGAGCCCACCTGCGCCACCGTCGTCTGCCTTGCTGCCGGCTGGCTGGCTCGCCTGTGGCACGCTCGCAAAGCGCGAATCCACTCGGCTGCGAGCGAGGCCTGATCGATCTCAGACGCGAGGAAACCGCTCGGCCCACCGTGAACACCTTGCCCGGGGCTCATTTGATCGAATTCAGGTACGCCAGCAGGTCGGCCATCGCGGGGACGTCGATCTGCCGCTCGAGGCCCTCGGGCATGTAGGACAGGCCCGTGCTACGCAGCTCGTCGATGTCCTTGCGAAGCACGGTCTCCTCGCGGCCGTCGGGCTGGCGGATTGTGAGCGAGTTGGGCGTCTCGACGATGATCAATCCCGTGAGCACTCGCCCGCTCGTCGTGACGAGGACGTAGCTGACGAACTGCGGCTTCACCTCGCGGTTCGGGTCGAGGATGTTGAGCAGCACGGCGTCGAGCCCTCGGTTGCGAACCGCGGCCAGATCCTCGCCGACCGCCCGGCCCACCCCTTCGAGCCGGTGGCACGATGAGCACTGCGCGGCGAAGACCTGTTTACCCCGCGCCGGGTCGCCGGACATCTTCAACGCCTTCTGATAGGCGGCCACCACATCCTGACGCCGGGCCTGCGCGCCGCCCAGCAAATGCTCGACTCGCTTCTGTACGGCGGCATCGGGATAGGACTTCAGCAGCGCGAGCCGGGCCGGATCGAGGTCGGCGCGGGCGATTTTGCCATGCTCGATCGCGTCGAGGAACGCACCGAGCCACGCCGGGCGCGAGCAGAGCGCCTCGGCCGCCGAGGCGCGGAGCTTCGGGCTCATACCGGGCCACGCGCGAAGCAAGATCGGAGGTATCCGCGGGTCGTCAAATCCGGCCAGCGTCCCGACGGCCTCCGCCTGGACCTCGGCCGGGTGCCGCGGCGAAAGCAGCTCGGTCAGCGGCCCCTCGGCCTCCGCCGCCCCGGCGAACCGGAGCGTGCGGACTGCGGCGACCCGCGCGGCGATCGGCCCGTCGTCATTCAGGGCCATGGTACGGGCGTCGGCAATCAGGCCGTCGAGGATCGAGCGGACCCGCCCGCTCCGCGCATCAGCCAGCCGCGCGCGGACGGCCGGCGAGTTCGTCTCCATCAGCGCCAGGACGAGGCCGCGCACCAGGTCGGTCTCGCCAGCCAGCGGGCCGTCGAGTGCGGCGACGATCGCACCCAGGTCGTCGGGCCGCTCCGACGCGCCGGTCTGGGCGACCAGGGCCGACAAAAAGGCGCGGCCGTCGGCCGAGGTGCGGAACTCGTCGCCCTCGGTCAGCCGCGTGAAGAGGGCGCCGGTGCAGCCCATCACCGAGCTGAGGATCGCCGTCCGGATCCAGGAATCGGCCGCTTCTCGGCGAGCGAGCGCCGCCAGCGGCGCAACTGGATTCTGGCCCGGCAGCGCGCCCAGCGAGAACGCAAGCTGAAAGCGAACCATCAGCTCGTCGTCGGCCGCCAGCTCGGCCATCCGCCGGGCGATCCGCTCGTCGGCCGGGAACGACTCCGCCAGTCGCAGCGCGCGGACGCGGACTCGCGGATCGCCGTCGCCGAGCGCCGCCAGGACGTCGGTTGGATCCAGTGCGCCCAGGCCGGCGAGGGTCGACAGCGCCTGCGCCCGCCCGACTGGCGACTTCGACCCGGCCGCCAGCTTCCGCAGGGCCGCGACTTCGGTGCGGTCCTGCCGCTGATAGAGCAACCGAGCGGCGGTGTCGCGATGCCAGCCGTCGGGATGCTCCAGCAGCGCGACCAGCTCGGCCGTGGTGGACTTGCCCAGCCGCGGAATCCGCCGCCGCCCGCCGATGGGCGCGATCCGCCAGATCCGCCCGCGGTCGACTCCGCTGGTCACGTCCATCTGTTCGAGAACGCTTGGCGGCAGGAATGCGGCGCCCTCGATCAGCTCCCGGCACATGTCCACGACCCACAGGCAGCCATCCGGCCCGTTGAGCATGGACACCGGGCGGAAGTAGCAGTCGCGCGACGCGACGAATTCGCGCGCGGGCTCGACCTCGCGGGCCGTCACGAGTAATCCACGCGGATCCGGCACGGCGCGGTGGATCAGGTTGTTCGAAACCTCGCCGACGAACAGGTTGCCCCGGAACTCGGCCGGATACGCATCGCCGCGATACACGATGACGCCCGACGCGCCCGTGAAGAACCCCGACGGCGAGCCCCCCTCGTCCGAACCCTGGAACTGTCCCTGCGTGCGCATCGTGGTGCGCAGGACTCGCCAGGGCTCGACCGGGCTGATCCGATGAAGCTTCGTGAACTTCCCCGCCGGGGCGACGTTGACCGCCGCGGCCGGCACGCGGAGATACGGGTTCCGCGCGATGTAGCGAGCGTCGTACATCACCAGGTTGAACGGCTCGCTGTTGGCGCAAACGTACGTCCGGCCCCAGTCATCGAGGCTCATCCCGTACTGCCCGCCGCCGCCGGTGAGCTCGAACGACTCGCCCCGCGGGTCGAGCAGCAGCCCGTAGCCCCGCGCCGAGACCGTGCGGGCGGCCGCGCGATCGCCCCTGCGCACCTGGCCGCCGTCGAGGCCCGTCGATATGTGGAAGCGGTTATCTGGCCCCCAGCGGAAGGAGTTGAGCATCCCCTCGCCGGCCGGGTCCGTGCCGAAGCCGGTGACGACGACGCGCCGGACGTCGGCCTTGCCATCGCCGTTGGTGTCCTTCAGATAGAGCAGATCGGGTGCGGAGCCGACATAGATGCCCCCGTCCCAGCAGGCGACCGCCGTCGCCATCGGCACGTTCGCGGCGAATAGCGTACTCCGTTCGTACACACCGTCGCCGTCGGCGTCCTCGAGCATCCGGATGCATCCCCGCTCATGAGCCAGACGCGGATTCTTGCGGGCGCCCGTCGCGTACTGGTTGTATTCGGGGTACTCGGCGACATACAGCCGGCCGTCCTCGTCGACGTCGATCGCCACCGGGCTGCGCAAAAGCGGCTCGGCCGCCACCATCTCGGCGCGAAATCCGGGGCGCGGCACGATGGCGCGCAGCGCCTCGGCGGGCGGCTTCATCGGGAAGCGGGTCAGCTTCGCCTGTTCGGGGCGGCCGGGCGCCGTTGCGTGCGCCTGCGCACGAGCCAGACTGGCGGACGCGGCATGGAGCAGCAGGACGGCCAGGGCGGCCGTCGGCAGGCGAGTGGGGATCATGGCGGGTTGACCTGCTCGCTTCCGGGTGGGTGGGTCGGTCATTCGGGGTCATCCGGGAGCGACCCCGGGACCATCGACCGATGATGCACCGATCGGCCGGACGAAGCAAGCCGCGGGCGCGGACATCATGCGCCAGGGCGGAGCGATGGGATGATGGAGGATAGGACGGTCGGAAGCGGATCGAAGAGCGACCGGCGCGCGCTCCCTCGCGCACCGGCCGCATCCATTGCGGTCAGAAGTCCGGCTCAGTGCGAGCCGTGCTGCTTCACCAACTTGTTGTACAGCCCGAGGATCAGGATCGTCGGCACCCAGTGCCCGACGAACTGCGCATCGTGCTTGCGCCCCAGCGCGTGCAGGATCGCGGAGACGCCGATGCAGCCGACGGCCACGCTCAGATAGGTTCCCGAGGGGACCATGCTCGTGTAGTGCTCGATCGCCTGGGTGACGTGGCCTTCTTCGTGCTCGTGCGGGCGGACGCCGCGCTCCATCATCATGCTCGTCATGGTGTTGAATCTCCTCCAGAAGTCCGGATCTCCCCGAGGGCCCCCGACACATCGGAAGCCCAGCCGGATGGTCATCCGAGGAGCAAACGTGATGCCGCCGAAGGCAGCAGAAAATGCGGCGTGGGAGCGGTCGCGATCAGCCGATTTCGTTGGTATAGGCCGCCGGATGGCCGGCGGCAAGTGGTTCGCTATCGACCGTATCCCATGAACATCTAGTGTCATGAGTTGGAAATTCGCTCACAAACCCGCTTGACGCGATCCAGGATCAGGTCGGCATCGGCGGTCCACACGAAGGGCCGAGGATTCTCGTTATGGGCCGCCAGATACTCCATGATCGCCGCCTCCAGCGCCGCCACGCTACG
>DAIDHB010000041.1 GCA_027452145.1 Planctomycetales bacterium | reverse complement strand
CGACGCAGCCGCGCGCATTCGGGGCATCCGGGCGCCGTGGGAACCTCCTGCTCGCTCATAAGTCCGGAAGATAATAGGGAGATCCCCTCCAGGGCAAGTCGTCAGAGCGTCGCATCCTTTTCAAGGCACTGGACGGTTACGTCTAAGAAGATGGGCCGGCAACGATCAATCGGCAGCCGTGAATTCAAGGCGTGCCGGCGGCGAACGCCCCATGAGGGCGATCGCGTCACACGAAGCCTCGGCGTCTAGAGGTTGGGTTCCGCCACGGGGCTCAGCGGAGCACGACAATGTTCGTCTGGCTCGAGTGCCCGCATTGTCACGTGAAGATGCGCACGCGCAAGATCGTCCGCGCGGGCGACGTGGTCCAGTGTCCGCGGTGCGACCTCTTCTTCCATCTCCTCCCTGACGACGCGAGTCTTGTCGAGACGATCCCGGTACTCCACGATGGGGGCACATCCATGAGGGAACAGGCGCCAATACCCCGAATTCGCAACTGGGAGACGGAGGAGGTGCCCACCCAGCCGGTGGTGGCCTCGGGCCATCCCGCGCCTAGCCCCCAGAAGCGACCTGCGCGACGGCGACTGGTCTCGTTCGAGCAGTCGAGGCGAACCGTCGCGACGTTCATCTTCATGGTGATCGGGGGCTTGGTGACTCTTTTCCTTTACTGGTATGTCAATACTGTCCGGGCCTTGGACCGGACTGTGACCGCAGCCTCGCGGCAGCGTGTCAGCCAGGCGGAGAGACTTGTTAAGGCCGGACTCAGCACCGCGAAGAACGCCAAGGCGAAAACTCTTGAGTTGCCGCAGAGCGACCGCACCACCGCGCCGGCCGCGTCCCAGATCGGCGACACCGTTGTCGGGATCCCGAACGCCGAGGTCTCTACGATCTGGATCAACAACCGCGAGGGTTCGACGCGGTATCTGGTCCTGACGACGCGGGTGACGAACCTCTCCCCGAAGCCGCTCGCCTTCGTCGGCTGGCACTCCGGTGGCGTGGCCGCCACCCTTCGGGACAACTCGCGCAACTACTTCAACTTCATCAAGTTCAAAGCGCCGGAACTCCCGAAAGGCTGCGTCGAGCGGGTCGATGTCCAGCCCGGAGAGACCGTCACGGACATCCTCGTTTTCGAGGCCCCGACGGCCCTCTTGAACAACATGTGGATCATCCCGCCTACGCTCAGCTTCGAGCTGGACCTTCCGCTCGACGGCAAGGTCTTTCGCTTCATCATCCCTGGCCCCCTGATCAAGAGGCCGGCGCCGACCCTCGTTGCGAGGCCCGTCAGTCCAACGCCTCCGCCGGCGCCCGTGCCCGCACAAGCCCCCAGTCCCCCGTCGGTGGAGGAGCAGGTCCTCGCGGATTACAAGCGAAGCTGGGCGCAGGCCGCCCGGGCAGCCAAGGCCAAGAGTTCCAGCCGGGCTTCGGAGTACCTCCGGGCTCGGAAGCAGGAGATCATCAGCGAGCTGGCCAAGAAGTACGGGATAAGCCGATCGGACGTGAAGGGGATCATCCCGCTTTGAGCGGGATCGGTCCAGATTCGGGACGGCAAGCCCCGCCAGCCGGGACGTCCTGGCTCCATGATGGTCCGTCCCGGCATGGATAGCCCCTGCCCGGCCATCCACTCGTCGGGCCAGGCGATGTTGATTATATGCTACATGCCTTGTGATCCTGGTCTGACCGGATTAAGACTGTGGCCGCATGGGTGGTGCGGGCCATGGCCGCCTTCAACCTCCGCCCCGCGCGGGCGGGAGGGTGGATCCTGCTGCGCGCCTCGGTGACACGGGGGGGACAGGCGGTGCTGCGACGTGTAATTACCTGGCCGGCGCTTGCGATCTTGCTATCGACCGCCTCGCAGTTCGGATGCCGCGAGGCGTACGCCCAGTATGGCCCCGTCGTGGGGGACGGCTATGCCTTCAGCACGGTGGACCTTCAAACCACCGACTTCACCACCAACAACGGGAGCTTCGACCTGAATTACATCCCTTCGGACCCATTCAACTCCTCGATCTACGTTTCGACGGGGAGCGCGGGGTACTCATTCTTCGCGGACAGGAACTTCTCGGTGTCCTCGGACGGGACCATGTTCAGCGCGGACTACGGGTACGATGGGAGCATTACGCTGTCCTTCTACGGCACGGGGGGCTCCATCGCCGTACAGCCGTCCTGGATCGACGATGGCGACGAGGTCTACTTCGAAGGGTTTTTTGGCCCAGCGTCGAATCCGCCGCATGGGAGTGTCCCCGAGCCGTCCTCGCTCCTGACTCTCGCCCTCGGCGTCGGCGGCCTGCTGCTGGCCCGTCATGTCGGGCGAGGGAAGTGGCGACTTCGCGCCGCGCATTAGCCTACGCTAGCCATGCGTGCCTGTGGATCACGGGCACCTAGCCGGGTGAACTGGCGGGAGGCGCGTTGCCCGTCCGCCTTGCGCGTACGATGCTTGAGCGCCCGGTGGATCGGATCGGGCGCCGAGTGCCGGCCGGGCCGGCTCGGCGGGTCTGCAAGGACAGCCCGGCGAGTCCATGAACCCCGTCAAGCCAAGGCGTCCGATGAATTGCCCGGGCGGCCTCGGCATCCATCGCCAGGCGGAGCGGCCGATGTTCAGGATCAGCCGCGACGGCCGGGGTATCGGGGATGCCAACATGATCGAAGGCGCCCGCGAGATCGTCCGGGGCCTCCGGCCGGGACCGCCCCGATCGGCTCGGACGCGTTCGAGCACGGGCGGTGCGCGGCGATCAACAGCGACCCGCTCCACCCCTGACGGCGGCGCCCGGGGACCGTCCCTCCGGGGCGCGGTCAGGGCAGCATGACGATCCGCAAGGACACGAAAAGCATCCAGGCGAACAGGAATTGCACGGCCATCGGTGTGTTCCCCTTCTCCGGAGAGGGACATCGTACTGGCGACAAATCCGGACGGCCGGGCGGCCCCCGGCCATGCGGTCGGCGGGTGCGGGCGATCATCGCGGGTATCACCGTCTGGGAGGGTCCGCGGCGGGATCGGGGGAAGACCGGCGCCTCGCCCCACACCAACGAAGAGGCGGGCGCCGGTCCACTCGTCCCTGAGCACCCACGGGAACCCTAGGTCGGGTTGCCGCCGGAAGCAAATCGGCGCGGAAGGGATGCACGATGCCGGACGCCAGCCACGACCCCGGCCGCGTCCGTCGAGGGTGACGGGCAATCGGAGGAATGGTGGCCGGCGAATCCGGGGACGTCGGATCGGCCCGGCTACGGGTGCCCGGCCGATCCAGACTCCGCCTGACGGCTCCTCGCCACGCCCGCCTGATCCCGCAGGAGCGTAAAGGTCTTGCGGACCTCGGCCATCCGGTTGAACCAATCGCGCGTTCGCTGCCGTCGAATCGGGGACACCTCTTTCGCGACAGCCCGGACCTCCTCGGATGGGTCGGCGGCCCCCATCCGCAGCAGGAGCAGGGCGGACTCGATCTCGAACGCCGGCGGCAGCTCCTGCAGCAGGTGCACGAGCATCCGGCGACGAATCGGATCGGGTACGCGTTCGATCGCCTGCGCCACGGGGGACACCGGCAACGTCCCCAGCTCGAGCAATGACTGGGCGGCATCGAAGGCCAGCGTGTCGCTCGGGTGGGCGGCGGCGATCGAGACCAGCTTGCAGACAGAGCGGCCGATCTTCTGGACCTCGCTGTCCACATCGCTGATCGGCAACGACGGTTTCCTTGACCTCGCCATGGTGTCCTCTCAAAGGGTCTGAGGAATCAGGTTGAACGAATCCAGGTCCGCGTCCCGCTCGATCCGCAGCTCGATGCGCTCGCAGCCGCGGCGGAGCCCGTCGGCCAGCGAGCCCTTGGCCGCCAGGTCGTCGGCGCCGTGCTCGCCGTGGATGGGCAGGATCGCCAGGTCGAAGGACACGCGGTAGCGTGTGACGGCGGATGCCCGGCTGGGACGCGGGCCGTCGCCGACGCGATACAGGGCGTAGAGCCCGGCCACGTCGGCGGGGGGCAAGGCGCGGAGAAGTCGAACCAGCCGGTCCCGGCGGGGCCTTGAGCGCGAGCGGTCGAAGTCGTCGAACCAGTCCAGCACGTGCCCCGGCGGGTCCAGCGTATCGCGCTCGTCCTCGCAATCGTCGGCGAGGCGAATGACCTCGGCGAGAGTCGCCGGGGCGGGGAACTTCGGTTCCGCCAGAGATTCCGTTCTCATCGGGGGGATCCTCCCAGGTGATCGCCCGCGCCCACTGTTCGCATCACGTGAGCGAGCGGCGGGTGGCGGCCATGGTTGAGACCAGACTGAACACGACCGACAGCTCCGCCCGCAGCTCGCGGATCGATGGTCCCGTTCGACCGCGAGCGCTATTCCGGGCGGCCTTCGCCTTACCGTCAGGCGTTCGCGGCCCCGTGGCGTGCTCCCACGGCCGGTTTGCCAGTGCGGCGAGGCGCAGACGCTCTCGTCCGGCGTCGGTTACCCGGCTCCTCCGGGACGGGTGGGGGCGAGCCAGACTCGTCGTCGTCGGCACTCTCTCGGTAGGGGATGATCCTCGCATCGCCATCCGCCTCCTCGGCGATCGGACCCAGTTCGTTGTCGCACGCCTTTTTCTCCGACCCGGCAGGGCCCTCGGCCTGCCCGGCCGCGACGACCATATCATTCGACGGATCGGAGGCGAGTTGCCGCGACGCCGCGCGGTAGGCCTGCAAGCCCAGGGCCGACCTGCGAAACTCCGCCATCAGACGCGCTGCCGCCGAGCCGTAGACCTCGGCGGCTTTGAGAGTTGGTGCGTTGGCGGCGCGGCACTGGAGAAATCCCATATTTAGATGGGCGAGCGCGAGTTGCTCGACCATCATCACCTGGATGGGATCTGTCGGTGACCCGCAGTCCGCGATGAGCTGGTCTCGGAAAGCCTTGTAGGCATGCTCATCTATCACACTGAATGCCCTGATGAGGGATGCATACATGAAACGCGAGGGAATGGTCTCGCGAAGGACCGTCCCCCACTGCTCCGGAGTTCCCGCTGCCGCGGTCGTCGGCGTCTCACGCTCGTCCTCGCCTGGCAGGGGCGCCGAATCGCCGCGCGGGGTCGAGGAGTCGTTGTTCAGGTCGGCGGCGAGCCGAAGCCCGTCATTAACCCTTGCCATCGGCGTCCTCCCTGGCTGACGTGGGAGTGATATCGCGCGGCTCCCCCGGAAGCGGAATTGTTGCAAAAATGCGCATCTGGCGTGCGCACTCGGCGATACCAAGCAGCATCAGCACGAGCCAGACCCAACTGATAAGGCTCATCAAGCGGCCTCCTTGCCGATTGGAAAAGTCAGGCCCTCGCCGTCGCCGGCTCGCCCGGAGAAGGCTCAGGGTGCTGGCGGCCACCGCGGCGGCCGGCCAGATACGCGTCAATTGCCCGCCGGGTCAGCTCGGCGACCGGGGCGCCGCTCTCGCGGGAAATCTCTCTCAGAAACCGTGTGAGAAGCCTCGGAGTTGGCCCCGGTCGTGCAGTCTCGTAGGCCATGAGAACCAACAAATACCCCACCGACGTGACTGACGAACAGTGGGCTCTCATCGCCCCGCTGTTGCCCAAGGCCAGGCCGG
>DAIDHB010000040.1 GCA_027452145.1 Planctomycetales bacterium | reverse complement strand
CGTTGATAAAAACGCTCGCCGTGATGTGCATGGCGTTACACAGCACCAGGCCCTCCTGGACGCCGCTCTTCTTGACCGCTTCCTCGACCTCCCGCGTGATGTTGACGAACTCCATGCGAGCGGGGACGTTGAACGTCAGGTATTCGGTGTGGGACTTCATCGAGAGGATCTCCCTCGTCTTCTGGCCGTGCTGCGCCGGCTTGCTTGCGTCGCCGCGAGACGCTCGTCTATCATACGGCAAGCGCGGCCGATCTCGAGGGATCTGCCGCGGCGGCCCGATGCGGGCCCGCGAGCCGGCCGGACGTCCGGCCAGGCGCGTAGCGACGGCGACCTGGAAGCTTTTGTTGATGAACACAGTCGACTACATCTATCGCTTCGATCCCAGGAATCCCAGCACCAAGCCGCCGCCGGTGGATGCCGAGGCCGCTCGCCAGAGCCTCGAGGACGGCAACCGGATGTTCGCCCGTTGGATGGCGAGCTGCCGGAGCCCGATAACGGACGCGGGCGAGCAGGCCCGATACATCGTCCAGTGCAACGGCCTCGAGGTCGGGATGGCGCGCAAGCAGGGGGGAATCCCCAGGCAGGCGCCGTTCGCCGTGGTGGTCGGGTGCTCGGACGCCCGGGTCCCGACCGAGATGATCTTCGGCCAGGGATTCAACGACCTGTTCGTCATCCGGGTGGCGGGGAACGTCCTCGGCGACGTCTGCCTCGGCAGCGTCGACTTCGCGGTCGAGGCGCTGAGCGAGAGCGTCAGGACGGTGGTCGTCCTCGGCCACAGCGGGTGCGGGGCGGTTTCCGGGGCGGTCGACGCCTATCTTCAGCCGACGAAGTTCTGGTCGAGGTCGTCGTCGACGGCCCTGCGCTCGATCCTTCAGAAGATCTTCGTCTCCGTCCGCGAGAGTGCCAACGCGATCCACGAGGTCTGGGGGCCCGATGCGCGCAAGTCGCCCCATTTCCGCGAGGCCGTGCTCGAGACGGCGGTCTGCCTCAACGCCGCGCAGGCGGCCTTCGCGCTGCGGCAGGAGATCGAGAGGGCCGGACGATGGGAGATCGAGGTCCTGTACGGTGTGTATAACCTGTCCAACCACCAGGTCAGCATGCCCCATAACCCCAAGGCACCCGCGTCGGACGAGAACGTGCGCCTCGCCCACGCGCCCACCAATCCCCGCGAATTCCAGGTCCTGGCCTGCCAGATGGCCGAGATCCTGAGGGACGGCGCGGGGCCGTCTCCCGGATCGATCACCGAGGCCGACGCGCCGACCGGCGACGGCCGCGGTACCGAGTCCCCCGGCTCGACGCCCGGCGGCGAGTAGCCTCGCGGATCAGGGCGCTTTCCTCGGCGATGGATCCGCGACCTCACGAGCCGGTCGCGGCAAAAGTGGCGTGGCGTCGTGCCCCCGCGCGCCCGGCCTGAAGACGCGCGCACGCGCCTCGAGGATCTCGGAGGCGGCCCGCTCGCGCGTCGTCACGCCCGGCTGCGGCAGGAAGCCGCCGCCGAGGATCACGACCACGAGCGACAGCACGGCAACCCGCTCGCGAGGGCCGATGCCGAGCTCCACCGTCGAGACGTGGCGAGCCCCCGTGAACAGGTGCAGATAGGCACGTACGACCGCGATCCCGTTGAGAGCCGTCGCGGCGACGACGGCGACACCGATCGCCGGGTGGACCTCGACCGCGCCGTCGACCAGCATCTCGGTCGAGATGAAGCCGAGCGTCCCCGGAAAGCCGACCGCGGCCAGCCCCGTCAGCAGGAAGCACGCCGCGAGCACCGGCGAGTGGTCATACAGTCCGTGGAAGCCGGCGAGCGAGAGCCGGCCGAACCGGGCCTCGACCGCCCGGAGGGTCAGCCCGAACCCGGCCAGCGAAAGCGTCACCGAGAACCACAGGCAGAGCGCGCCCGTCAGGGCGAGCAGGGTGTCCAGCTCCAGCCCCAGCAGGACGATCGACGTGAGGCTCAGGAACAGGTGGGCGTAGAACCTCCGCACCTCGCGCGCGACGACCGCCATGCCGGCGGAATACAGTCCCGTGGCCAGCGTGGCGCAGGAGATGCCGCGGAGGAGCCACTCCGGCGCGATCGGCAGGACCAGCCGCGCGGCCGCATACACGCCGCTAAGGGGCGCGAGGAACAGGATCGCAATCCCGAACGTGGCGTGCTCGAACCAGTCGGTGATCCAGCAATGTGCCGGCAGCGTCCCGCATCGAACCAGCACCGCCAGGGCGAAGGCCACCGCCGCGGCGACCGACGGCCCGGAGGCGTGCCCGCCCCAATCGGCCGCCGCCTGACCGGCCAGCAGCAGGCCCACGAAAAGGGAGACGTGCAGCACATAGACCCGCGTCGGCCGGGTTCGACTCGCCAGCTCCACGTAGGGGGGGATCGTCGAGACCGCCATCAGGCCGATCAGGACCCAGGGCTCCCTGCTCGAGAACATGGCCAGTCGGATCGTCTCGGCGGCGAGCGACCAGGTGAAGGAGAACCGCCGCATCTTCAGCCGCGACGTCGCCAGGCCGGTCAGGAAATGGATCAGGGCCAGGGCCGGGACGAGCGGCGCATTGAGCTCGTCGAGCATGAAGACGCGCCGGCCGAACAGCCATTGCTGGGGCGAGATCCCCGACTCGGGCGGCGCCCCGAGGTAGAAGCCCAGCCAGGCGAGGAAGGCGCAGGCCGCCGTCGCCGCCGTGAACGCGAGGCCCCAGCCGTACGCTCGCACCGGATCGCGCTGCCGGCTCACCCAGAGCGCACCCACGAGGGCCGCGAGGAGCGCGTAGTCCAGCCAGGGGAGTTGGAGGATGCTCATGAGAATTCTTCGAGCGAGCCGAATGGCGGCCTGACCTGGTCCGACTCGCGCGACGACCCGCCGGCAAGCCAGTCGGTCCAGCGCCGCTCCAGCCGGTCGCACCAGCGGAGCGCCTGGACAAAAGGTCGGACCACGTGATGGAGGAGGGCGCCATCGAGGTATCCCTGCTCGAGCGCCAGCCGGTAGATCCAGCTCGACGCCCGCGCGGTTCCGGGGCGAAGCCACGGGACTCGCGCCTCGGGGAGGCGCTCACCCATGGCGTTCTCGAGCGTGTGATAGTCGTGCAACAGCGTCGGCGCCCGCAGAAACTGGAGCGTGCGCAGGCACGCGTGCCCGAGCAGGTGGACCAGCGCCAGGTAGCGGAAGCCCAGGCCGATCTCGGCCACGATGATCGCGACCTGCGCGAGCGACGCGTACGCCAGGGCCGACTTGATGTCGGTCTGGACGCTGCCGATCAGGTAGGCGAGCCCCGCCGTGACCAGACCCAGCACCACGACCGTCGCGGCCAGCGCGAACGACGCGTCGAGTATCGGGCCGGCGCGCAGCAGCAGGAAGGCCCCCAGGTGTACCGAGAGCGCCCCGTAGAAGATCGCGCTCGACGGCGTCGGCCCTTCCATCGCGCGGGGAAGCCACCCCGAGAAGGGAACGAGCGCCGACTTGCCCGCGGCCGCCAGGAGCAGCAGCAGCCCCACGACAAGGGCCTGGCCGGACCCGAGGATCGCATGTCCGTCCGGCCACGACTCGTTGCCGAGCATCCGATCGAAGTCCCCCTCGCCGCCGAGGTGATGCATCGCGACGGCCGCCAGCAAAAGCGCGGCATCCGAGACGCGATAGACGATCCAGACCCAGAGGCCGCTACGGGCCGGCGCGGGCCGCTCCTGGAAGAAGGCGACCAGCAGCGCCGAGGAGAGTCCCACGAGCTCCCATCCGGCGAAGAGTGTCTCGATCGTCCCCGCCAGCGACGCGACCACCATCCCCAGCAGGAACAGCGAGTAGAGCATGAAGAACCGGTGGAACCCGCCCTCGCGATGAAGGTACTTGCTTGCGAACGCCCCGATCGTGCCCGACAGCGCGAATGACAGGATCGCCATCGGGACCGACAGCCGGTCGAACACGAATTTCACCGAGAAGCGGTAATGCCCCGGGATCGACACCCAGTCTCCCAGCGGCACCGCAACGTGTCGCGAGCCGCCGGCCAGCATGCCGACGAGCACCGCGATCGCGGCCAGAAAGCCCGCGATCACCGAGCCCTGGACCCATCGCACCGTGACCGCCTCGCCGAGGCGGCGGCCCACGATCGAGGCCGACCCCAGCGCCAGCGTCAGCAGGAACGGCGCCGCGACCACCACCGCTCCGAGCCAGGTCAACCAATGCGGGTTCGGCGGCATCAAGCCCTCCATTCGACCGGTGAACGCGATGGCTCGGCCGGCGACGCCCCGGACGCCGCGGCCCCGTCGCCCGCACCTGCCCCGCCCGCCGGGCCGATCTCGGCGAAGTCCAGGTGGTCGCGCCAGCCGCGATACCAGTCGCGTGAGGACTCCGCCCGCGGCAGCCGCGCCGACCGGGGATGGTACGGCAGGAAGGCCCCGTCCCGGTAGACCCTCAGACGGCGCGTCTGCGGGTCGACCAGCACGAGTGCGACCCAGCCGTTGACGCACAGGCGGCCGATGCCCTCGTCGCGCCCCATGATCCGCAGCATCGCCTCGGGCGTCGTCTCGATCACGAAGAGAGGGCGCATCGGCTCGTGGATCTCGACCATCTGCCAGGGGAGGCCGGTCCGCAGGTCGCTCAGGTATCCGTCCATCACGCCGACCAGGGCCGAGATGTTATGGCGCAGCTTGGTCCCGCTCCCCCATCCCGTGTTATCCACGTACGAAAAGTAGTATTCGAGGCTGATGCCGGAGCACACGGGGAACACGGCGGAAAGGATCCGCCCGAGGATCGTGGAATCGGCGTCGTCCCGGTCGGGTTCGTACGACGCGAGGAAGGCCCTGCGGTCGAGGAAGAGGCCCCGCGACAGCGCGCGTCGCCCGACGATCGTCAGGGCATTCGTGGCATGGCCCGCCTCCGGGCGTGCCTGCGCCAGGTCCTCGGCCCGACCCTCCACGTGCTGCCGCGCCCCCGAGGCCGAGAGATTCAAGGGCGCCGAGAGGAACCGGCGGCATCGCTCATGGGCGTTGAGCTCGCGCGCCCGGCGGACGATCTCGCGGATGCCGTCGAATTCCCCGCGGCGAGCCGCGGGGATCAGGTCGCTGTCGTAAAACACGACCGCCTCGCTGCTGGTATTGTGCAGGCCGCCGACGAAATGCGTCTCGGCGGGGATCGCAATTCCGACCGCGGCGAGACGACCGCGGACCCGCGGGTCGTTCAGGATCTGGGCGAGGGCGCGGGCGTTGGGCCCGCCCCGCGCGCCGCCGCAGGCGCCGCAGTCGTAGGCCGACTGGTGCGGGTTGTTGAGGCTGGTCGAGCCGTGCCCCAGGATCAGCACGAACCGCGCGAAGTTCGCCGTCAGCCCGATCTCACGAAGCACCTTCTCGGCGATCTCGGCCATCTCGCCCGCGCTGAAGCCGACGGCGTCCCCCTCCGGACCGGGATCGGCGGCGGTGCGCTCGAGTTGCAGCCGGGTGACTGGCGGCGCGAGAACGATGCGCCCCAGCGATCGTCGCAGCCGCGCGGTCAGCCGCGGGAAGAGCGTCCGGGCGACGAGCGGTGCCGTCGCCAGGACGCCGAGCGTCGCCAGGAAAGCGCCCTGCGTCAGGGACCGGCTCCCGGTGTGGATGCGATGCGACGCCATCCCGAGGAATCGCCGCGCCGTCGCGCGGCGGCGGCCGCCCGCGCCCGACTCCTCGACGGCCCGCTCGACGACCCAGTGACGCGGCCGCACCACGGCCGGACACAGGGGCACGAAATGCGCATCGCCGGCGCCGCGGTAATACATGGGCACTGAGAAGAACCCCGCCGTCCCGAACGTCTCGACCTCGGGTGCAAGCTCCTCCAGATGTCGCCGGAACGACTCCTCGCGGTCGTCGATGCAGAAGACCGCCTGGAATCCCGGCGCCGGCCGCGACGACGCCCGCGCGGACGTCGCGTCCGGCGTGTGCAGCGCGATCGCGTCGAGCGCCCGGGTGTAGAACCTGCGCTCGTAGGCGAGCTGAAAGACGCGGCGACGTTCCATGCTGGTGAACGACTCGATCTCGTCGAGGAGGGTCGACCACCCGGCCGGTTCCAGCCGATGGAGGACCTCGGGAGACAGGCCGGCGACCTGCGCGAGCTGGAAGACCAGGAAGGCCCGCTGCTCGACGCTCGGCGGCCCGGCGCCCGCGGGCTGCGGCCGGATCGCCTGCCGGAGCGTCCGGAGCGGCCCGGTATGGACCCCGGTGGTCCGTGCCAGGTACGCAAGGGCCTGAAGTTCGAGCAGGAGGCGGACGGCCAGGTACTCGACAAGGCTCCCTTCGGGCACGGGGCGCACCACGCGGTCGCCGCGCCTTTCGATCTGGCGGACCATGCCGGCCCAGCCCCGCAGCGACAGCAGGGTCGCCCGGATGAAAGGCTCCCATTCCTCGCGGGCGACCCCGAGGTCGTCCAGGGACTCGCCGATCGACTCGAGGGGCCCGAGCCCCCGGTCCTCGATGCGCGCCAGCTCGCTCGCGAGCCCCTTCCGCCATGGGGCGGGCGGCCCCGCCGGCCGCCGGTAGAGCGACGCGAACGCGCGGAGGAATCCCATCTCGCGCCCCGGCAGCTTCCACGCCGCCAGCCCCTGATCGAGGAAGGCCGCGCAGAAACGGATCAACACGCCGTTCACCAGCACATCGCTATCCTCGCCGGTCGCTTCCAGCAGGAGGTCGCGATGCCTGACGTACTCCGTCGGGCGCGGGCCCGAGAACGGCCGGTCGCGCACTCCGTCGCAGCAGACCCGCCAGAGCGCCTGGAGCGTGAAGCGCTCCCACGTCTCATCGTCCCAGTCCTCGATCCTCGCCTCGCCGAATCGATCGAGCAGCTCGGCCAGGCGTGCCGACACCATCCGGTCCTGCGCGCCCGACCCGGCGCCGGGGCGCGCTTTGCCGTTGATCCGGCTCAGGTCGCGCATTACCCAGCGCCTCGTCTCGGCGATCAGGCGAGCCCGGGTCGCCGAAGACACCTCGGGCCGCACCCGGCGCAGGGCGTCCGTCTCGGCGACGTGCCAGACCAGCTCGTCGGTCGGCCCGGTCCGCAGGGGATACTCGAGCATCGCCAGCCGCAGGTCCAGCCGGGCGCCGAAGCCCGGCACGGGCCCCGACGCCCGGCCCCCCAGGTCCTCCTCGAGCACCTCGCGCAGCTCGGCGAACCGGATCCGTCCGAGCCGAAGCGCCTCGCGATAGCAAGCCTCGCCAAGGTACGTCTGGCAGCCGAAGGTCCCCGCGCCCGAGCGGAGCGCCTCGGGGAGCGGCAGGTCCTCGAGGGCGTGCAGCGTGTTGTGGTGGATGAAGACCGTGATCGGCCCCTGCTGCGGCAGCAGCTCGGCGGCGTGGTCGATGATCCGCGCGAGCACCCCGGGGCCCTCGCCCCGCTCGCCGGCGCCGGCGCTCGGGGCGTCCGGCGGAATCCATCGACTCGCGCTCATGGAAAACTCCAGGATGGGACATCCGCCAGCCGCCCTCGCGATCGGAGCCTTCCGACGCGAGAGGCGGGCGTCCGACGCCCGCGAGGGGCTCAGCCGATCGGGAACCGCTCCCGGATCAGGTTGGCGATCTCGATGTACACCGGGATGCCGATCGTCACGTTGTAGGAGAACGTCAGCCCCAGCGAGGCCGCCAGCGGCAGGGTCGGGCTCGCCTCGGGGATCGCCAGTCGCTGGACGGCCGGCACGGCGATGTACGACGCCGCGCCGCAGAGCACGGCGAACAGGATGTACGTCCCCGGCGCAAAGGCCGTGTGGGTCAGGTGAGAGTACAGGTGCGCCACGCAGATTCCGAACGTTGCGAACAGGTTCGGCGCCAGCAGGCCGAAGACGATGAAGCCCCAGCCGGCCGCCTTCAGGTCCTTCATCTTGCGCGACGCCGTCATCCCCATCTCCAGCAGGAACAGGCAGAGCATCCCCTGGAACAGCGTCACGAAGAAATGGTCGTCGTCGCGCGTGACCTTCTCCCCCTGCAACCCGCTGATCAGCCCGATCGCGATCCCGCCGAACAGGAGATACAACCCGGTGTTGAGGAAGACCTCGTGGAGCAGCTTCCCGCTGAAGGTCGTCGAGCCCCCCGGAGCGGGGATCTCCTCGGGCTCCGGGTGCTCGCGCTTCTCCAGCGAGAGCTCGAGCTCCTGCTCGACCGCCCGGTCGCGCGGCGACGCCGCCCGGCCGTGCCCGGCGGCGATGGTCGCCACCGGCGCGGCCTTCGCGTCGTGGCCGGGCTCGCCCGGCATGTTGCCCAGCGCGTCCATGCCCCGCGATCGCAGGCGGGCGACCAGGTACAGCGCCACCAGGCAGCCGGGGATCTCCATCACCGCCAGCATGACCGGCATGTAAGCGTCGAACACCATCCCGATGGTGCCCAGCACCCCCACGCAGGTCGCGAACGTCCCGGCCGAGTCCGAGCCGTAATAGCCCGCGACCGTCGCCCGGTCGATCCGCCGCATCGGCGTCATCACGCCGAGCAGACCGTACGCCGCCACGCCGATCGCCGAGTTCACCACAAACCCCGTCAGCATGAAACCGACCATACCGCCGATCGTCTTCGGGTCCCGCAGGACCTCCCTGGCCAGCTCCTCCCCCCCGTGCCAGCCGATCGCCAGCAGCAGGTAGATCGTCAGTCCCTGGTAGACCGCGTACGGGAACTCGAATTCCACCCTCAGGATCGGCACCAGGAACCCGAGGTAGAAGAACAACAGGAGCGGCTTGAACAGATTCTGACGAAAGTTGTTCCAGAACTCCCGAAGGATCGGCCCGCGCGGCCTCGGCGCCCCGTCCCGGACCTCGAGGCGATTGGCGACCACCCCCTCGTCGATCAGCACCTTGACCCCAGGCCGCAGGTCGTCCCACCTCACGCCCTTTGCCCCGCGCAGCCGCGTCGCCACCCTCGACAGGTCGACCGCGACCTCCCGGCCGGTCTCCTCGTCCAGCACGACCGCCCGCGAGCCCGCACGGTCCACCGAGCGGACCTCGCCACGGATCTGGCCGCCCATCAGCCGGGCGGAAGGAATGAAGAAGATCGCGATGCCGGCCAGGGCCAGCACCGGGCGGAGGAAGATTCGCATTCGCGACTCATTTCCTATCACATATGCTCAATATGAGCTTTTGTGGATCTCGGCATCGATCCACGGGCAGCGTGGGTTGGCTCGTCGAAGGCGCGAGGGTATCCGCCCAATCTATGGTCGGGGCCGGGCCCGGTCAACCGCTTTTCCGGCTCGAATCGCGCCGAGGTCGGCGGCGACGCCGAGGATCGGGCCGGTTGAGGCCGGCGGGCGAGGGGGATTCCGGGGAAAGGCGGCGGTGGCGGGGGCCGCGTTCTCGAGCTCGGCCCAGGCGCTGACCCGACGGCCGCCGGCGTCCGTCCCCACCACCTTGATGGCGAGCGGGCCCGAGCCCGCGGGGACGCCATCGAGTCGGATCTCGCCGGAATCGAGCCGGCCGTGCGCCTCGAGGGCCGAGGTCCCGAACGCCGACGCCACGCCCAGCATGTCGAGCCGCCCGGGGCGGGGGCCGTCGACCCGCGGCCGGGGACCGGGGATCAGCGGCTCCCACGAGAGCGCCGAGAGGCGGATCGGCACGCCGTGCTCCTCGGTGATCCTCGCACGGATCGACGGCACCGCGCCGGGCCGGGAAAGCCGGCTGACTTCCAGGCCGAGCCGGGCGTGGCCGGACCCCAGTGGCAGGGCGGTCACCTGGAGGCAGGCCCCGGGCGGGCCCTGGACCTCGATCTCCACCGCGCCGCCGGGGTCGCCCGGCACCACGACGTAATGGCAGCTCGTGCCGGCCGCCTCCCAGCGATGCGGCCGGCCGTCGGTGTCCACCCGGCGATACCGGGGGCCGGCGAGCTCGCGGTCGTCCACCGGGCCGCGGAGGCTCATGGGCTGCCCGACGCCGACGCCCTGGAGCGTCGAGGGATCCCGGCCGTCCAGGCTGTCGAGAAACATCGCGACCGACCACCGCCGGAACAGCGACGCGAACGACGAGCCGGTCGCCGCCTCGATGTTCGGAACGCCCCGCCGGCCGGACGTCGCCAGACGCGTCAGCAGGTCCGGGCCGTATCGCTCGACGCACCAACGAAGGAAAAGATAGGTACATCCCCGACATCCGTGGCTGCGGAACAGGTCGGCGGCGAAGTAGTCGTCGACCACCAGGCGATAGCGCTCGGGGTCGGAGAGATACGCGCCGACGCGATAGTCGATGTTCCCCGCGGAGAACCCGTGGCCATCCTCGACCAGGTGGGCCATCGCCTCGTCCAGCCAGCCCTCCTCCTCGGGCCCGGGCTGGTCGCCGCGGGGGTGGTCCAGCGACTTCCGGGTGTAGACGACCGCGTGCATATATTCGTGGGCGATGATGGTGCGGAGGTACGGGCCGGCCTGGAGGCCCGCGTTCAGATACATCATGTCGCAACGATTGCCGAACGGGGCCGGGACGGCCGCGTCAAGGTCCGCCACCCGGACGAAGCCGTCCACGGCGTGGCGCCCGCCGCCCAGGGCGTCGAGCCAGCTCGAGAACAGGATGGTGAACCGGCCGTCGCCGTCCACGTCTCGCGCGGACCCGAAGCGGTCGCGTGCCGCCGGCAGCACCCGGTCGTCGAAGGTGGCGATGGCCTCCTCCAGCGCGCCGCGGGCGACCCTCGGGACGTCCTCCCCCGCGACGTAGACCTGCACGTGTCGCCCCACGCCGCGCAGCACGCCCCTCACCGGGACATAATTGCTGGGACTGCCGGGATCGCCCTCGCGGACCATGATGTGGAACTCGCGGATCGGCGGCGGCATCGGCGGGTTCGCCGCTGATCCGGCGGAATCGTCCCGCGGCGGCGCGACCGCCTGGGACGGGACCTCGCCGCGCCGGCCGTCGTCGGCCAGGACGGGGATCTCGGCCCGCCTCGCGGGCCTGGCGACCAGTCGGATGGGGTAGGGACCCGGCGAGCGCGCCAGCGCCGACACCACCACCAGGGTCTCCGAGCCGGCCCCGGGCGTCGCCACGCGGAACGTCGCCCGGCCTTCCCGCACGGCGATCGGCCTCGCCATTCCCGCCGCCCAGAACGCCTCCGCCGACGGCGACCGGGTCGGCTCGGCCGGCACGAGCCAGTCCCCAGCCAGTATCCAGAACGCCAGGGCGATGCCGATCCCGGCCAGACGTCGCAACCATCGGCTTGACGATCGATCCACCATCTCGCCCCACCGCGACGGGTTGCCGAACGGAACCTGGCCCGTCACGGCTCACGACCGGGACGGCGACAGGCATTCGATCGGCGCCGCGGGCGGACGGCCTTGAACCGATTACGACGGTCGTTCCCCCTCCTCCGGGGCGGGCGGTTCTTGAGGTTTTCTCCGGAAAAACGGCCGACGGCACCGGACCGACCGCTGTTATTTCGCCTCGCCGACGACCAGATCGATCGCCGCGAAATGCTCGTGATCGCTGTCGGTATTCCGCGACTCGACGCGCACCAGATACGCTCCGGGCTCGGCGATCCGGATGCGGGAGCGCTGGCCGGCCTTGCCGCCCGGCTTGAAATCCATGTCGAACGCGCTCTCCATCACCACGTCCCCCTTCAGGTCGGGGATCTCCTTCTGCCCGACCTTCCCCTGGCGGACCACGAACAGGTGGATCACCGCGTTCTCCAGCGTCTTGTGCGGATAGACGTTGGTGAACAGGAACCGGATCTCAACCGGCTCGTTGGCCCTGACCCGCAGCACCGGCCGGGGGTTCTTGCCCCATTCGGGCGGCGTCTGGTCGACGTTGGCGGTCGCCTGGTTCCCCCCGCCGGAGACCACCAGCTCGATCTTGGCGTGCTCGGCCCGCGCAGTGCCCGATACCACCAGGCAGAGGATCATCGAAATCGGGGACAAAACCGCGGCTCTCATGATGTCGCCTCCCTCCGAAGCCAAATCCATGCACAAACCCGCCGGATCAACGCCTCGACGAGTCGGGCGACGCCCGACGCGGCGCCGCCCAGTATCCTAGTGTCCTGAGTTGGAAATTCGCTCACAAACCCGCTTGACGCGATCCAGGATCAGGTCGGCATCGGCGGTCCACACGAAGGGCCGAGGATTCTCGTTATGGGCCGCCAGATACTCCATGATCGCCGCCTCCAGCGCCG
>DAIDHB010000039.1 GCA_027452145.1 Planctomycetales bacterium | reverse complement strand
GGGTGCGGAGCCGTGCGTTCCAGGCGCGATCGGCGCGGTCGAGCTGCCACGAGACGTTGACGGCCCGCTGGACCAGGTAGCGTTCGACGTCGTCCTGGGGCTGGATGATGCTGGTCCACGACTGCATGCGGGCGTCGAGTGTGGCGGCGTCCTCGCCGGGGAGGATGAGGTGCTTGCTGCGTAATCCATGGCTGACGGCGTTGAACCGGGATCGGTCCTTGCCGGCCTGGGAACGGGGCCCGGTGGATTTCTGGGCGTTGCGGCGGTTGGCCTCGACGCGAGCGGCCGAGGTTGGCTTCTTCGGATGGGTGGCGGCGGCGATCATCGTCGTGGGCTCCTGCGCCGGAGTCGGCGGCGGTGTTGTCGTCTTTTTCTGTCCTGGCTGGTTGGCCTTGATCCGCGGGATTGGGTCAGAGGTGGGGGAGTTGGGCTCGCTGCGTCGCAAGGATTGGCGGTTTGAAGTGTCCCCCATACAGATTATAGGAAGAAAAAGGGCGGTTGATGCGGAAATCCTGGAAAGTTTGGGGATTTGCCGGGATTCTTCCATTTCAACGGGTGACAGGGAGCCGAAACTGGACGAGCCGGCGAATCGGCTGCCGTTGCGATGCGTCCATCAACCAAACAATCAACCAAGGATGACAATCCGTCGAGGCCGAGGGTCCGAGCGCAACCGGACGGCTTCGGGCCCAGATCGGCCGTCCCTCTTCTCGGCAGCCCGGTTCGGCGCAGCCTCACCAGTCCAGCGCCGGGCGACCACGTCGAACGAACCGGCCACCGGGCCGGAGGCAAGCCAGCGTCAGTGCCCTTCTCCAGGCCAGCCTGGCGGCTGGACCGCTTCCGTCGCCGGGACCATCCCCGAGGTCGCACCTCGTGCGGAGCGGCATTCGGTTGCCTTCCGCCTGTGGCCAGTCGGCGAGTCCTTGCTGGATCGAGTCTCCAGAACCGCGACTGAATCCCTCGTCCGCGACAACCGCGGAGCCCGGCCGAACCGAGACCGCCGGCAGAATCCTCGGTGATTCCGACCACGGCCACAGACTGGTTCATCCGAGCAAGGCCGGTTCTCGCCAATCTCCCGATCTCGCGTTAGATGAGCGGCGGAAGATCCCGGACCCGATCCGGCGGGGACTACGAGCCCGACGCGGCGGCGAGTCGATGGCCCAGACCCGCCGGGATTCACTCAGTGGCGCTTCGGGCTCGTGGAGGCGACGGGGGAATCGTCCGTGACACGATGCGTGGCCGTTGCAAGACTCGGTGATCAGATCTCGTCCCAACCGAATTCCAGGGCAATGCCCCGGGCTGGTTTGTGGCTGCGCCGTCGTTCGTGGCGATGGACCAAGGTGCCGGTGTCGTGGCGGCAGTCTCAAGGCTGACGGGCAAGCTGGCATCTGCATCGCCCGATCTCCCTACCAAAATCGACACCCTTCGCCGAACACCACCTGGGGCAGGGTCAGCCCATGCGGATCGGTCCTTGCTCCTCCGGCGCGTCCGGCGGCGATGCCCGGCGAGAAGTCTCGGAAATCGACCACGAATCTCACGAAGGGCACGAATCTGGTAATGGCCGAGGCGGTCTTGATTCGTTGGGATTCGTGCGATTCGTGGTGACGATTCCATACCTCGGCGGAGTCAGCTCCCCACGCCGAACCGTCCGTCACCCGGATGCGAATCGCCCGCGGGTGAGCGTTCGGCGGTGGTGTTCGGCGAGGAGTGTCCCAAGATTATCCTCAACTGTCAGTAGACGCATGCCTCACAGGCTGATCGTCCGCAAACCCACATGCACTTCATGCCAGCCGTGCGTCGCTCCGTCGCAACGTGGCCCGGTAGGAATACCCCGATATTCGCCCGAATCGATGGGCGGAGTCCGCTCGAGATGGGCGGCGAGCCCGCTCATCGTGGTGGCGGGAGGGGCCCGGTCCTTTCGGCTCTTGACCCCCAGTTGGCCCCCGCTCATCATTGAGTCGGGCAAGGCCCTGGGCGTTTTCGGCTCGCGCCCCTCTTCACGCCCCCGTTCGTCTGCCCCCGTCCGGTGGCGGGTCGTCCTCGGTGACCGACCCCTCTGGCAGCCGAACCGATCGCCTTGCGAATCCAGACGGAATTCCATCCGAACTCCATCCGATGCGAGATCAAGACTTGGTTGCGAAGGGGGCGAGCGATTCCGATGAGATCGAACGCCTCGTCGGCGAGAATCAGGGGCCGAGGCACCCGGTCCCTGTCCCGGCCCGTCCGCTCGGCGAGGATTGCGGGAGGGACTGGTCGGACCCGGACTGGTCGCGAGAAACGCCTGGTGGCTTCTGGGATCCCGGGCGCCAATTGCTGCGTTCGATCCGCCGATATCAGCGATGGCGGGGGCGTGGGTGGCTTGGTGCCGTGATCGCCCGGTACTTCGTGCTCCAGCACCGCTTCTGGTCGAGCGTGACGTCGTGCGACATCCCCCTCAATTGCCGGATCGGTGGGGGGTTGATGCTGCCGCATCCCGTCGGGATCGTGATCCACCCCAAGGCCGTGATCGGGCCGAACTGCCTGATTTTCCAGAACGTCACAATCGGCCGTGGGCACCGACCATTAGGGGTCCCGACGCTGGAGGCGGGCGTGGACGTCGGGGCAGGCGCAGTGATCCTGGGCGGAGTTACGATCGGGACCCGGGCGCGGATCGGTGCGAACGCCGTGGTGCTGGGGGACGTGCCGGCCGGGGCGACCGCGGTCGGGGTGCCGGCGCGGATCAAGCTGCCGTCGGTCGGTTGACGGCGGCGGCCGGTCCTACGGATTCGGCCCCGATCGGGTCGTGACGGCCCGATCAGCGGGCCGTCGGCGATTCCTTCCGGAAGAGCATGAGATTGCACCAGTAGATCGAGGCCACCCGGGCCGATTCCCAATCCCTTTTCAGTTGCCGCGTCAGCTCCTCCTGGTAGGCGAACCCCCGGGCGGCGAATTTCTCGATCCAGTATTCGGGCGGCTGCTCGTTGACGTGGTCCGTCCCGCCCTGGCCGGGCGGTGCCGCGGTGAACACCACGGTGTCGGCCGTGCGGCAGAGGTATTCGACGAAGGTCTCGGCACACGATTCCGGCAGATGCTCCGCCACCTCGGTCGACACGGCGAGATCGGCGCGACGGACGGGGAGGCGGTCGATCTCCTGCTCGAGATTCAACTGGTTCACCTCGACCCCCTGCTCGCGGGCGATCTCGATCGCGGCCTGGGAGTACTCGAACCCGGCCCCGGGGATTCCGACGTTCCGGAGGGCCAGGAGCAGCTCGCCGGTGCCGCACCCCACGTCCGTCACCGAGGACGGCTGGAGGACGTCCCGGATCGATTTCGCGATCATGGGAGCCGACGCGCGGGCCAGTGGAATCATTGTATCGAGATAATATTTTTTATCGTAGACTTCATCATGATCGGAGCGGCCCTGGATCCAGACCTTGAGCGGCCCGAGGAACCGGCGGAGGCCGGAACTCTGCCAGGTCAGGTCGCGGACCGTTTTGGGGACGGCCGCGTGGTAGATGCGTTTCAGGACCGCGTAGGTACCCATCGTTCGCACTCTCTCTCGCGAAGGGTGGCGTCGGCAACGACCGACCGGCGCAACTCGTCGATGGCCGCTCGGAGGCGGGATCCACTCGGCATTGAGGGATTCTCTCGACCGTCCCGGCCGGCCAACTGGACCAGGGAGGTATTATCCTCGGAGGACGCGGAGGATTCAACTTACCGCCCTTTCGATTCGGCCGTGATTCAAAGAGGAGAGATGGACCCGGTTCCTGGCGCCGATCCCCATTCTGAAGCAGCCTCCTGGCCGTTTTGCCGCTCTCAAGCCCCTGAACTCCGGCGGGCGATCGAGCGGCCCGAACCGGTGTTGCCGGGTCGCCTCGTGGTTGCGACCGTCGCGGATACCCGTCTCGCCGGGGCCTCGCAACCCTGGGGAAGACTAGAGCGTCTGCCGGTTGGTTCGCCCACGGAAAAAGGGGTCAGCGACCAAAAACAACGGTTCCTGACCCAGGTCTGACCCCAGACGTCATCGGTCTGACCCCAGACGTCTTCTTTCCGCTCCTCCGGGTTGAAGCCTGGCATTCAGCGCGGATTGGCGATGCTTGATGCAATCCCGGCGTCCGGAGCCCCTCCCGTCGCGGCCGCTTGCCGCTTTTCGAAGATCAGGAATCGATCGAATAGGGCTATGTTCCCCGAGACATTGATCTGATCGACGATGGACAGGGTCGGCTCCAGGGCCTCGGTGAAGATCCGCGAGGTCTCCGGATGTAAGCGGTTCGTCAGGATGACCCAGACCTTTCCCCCCGGGGCGGAGGTCGTATTTGTGAGCTGGACGGCGAGGTCGTGCGCCTCACGCTCCAGCCCGGCCCGATCAGTCAGAGCCATCGATTCGTTGTACCAGCCGGGGTGTCGGGCCAAGTCGCCAGGGAACACCGAGACAGAGAGCTGCCGACCGAGCGGGTCGTTTCGCAGGTAGTGATCGACCAGCGGGTAGAAGTTCCCACCGACGCAGATCACCGAGTCGCCGGGACTCGATCGTTCGATGAGACGCTGAATCCAGGCCCGATCGCTCTTCGGATCGTGAATCGCGAAGTGCCGGTATTGTAGGTCGGAGACCAGGGTGACCAGCAGCAGAACCAGCGCCAGGGCGGCCCTCGACCATGCGTTGCCGTAGCGGGCGAACACGAATGCGACCATCAAGATGAACGGCATGAGACTCAGGGTCGCAACGGCTAATCCCTTGGACAACTCGGGTCGCACTAGCGCGACGAGGGCGGGGGCGATCAGGCAGGCTGACCAGATCATCGCTACGGCACGGAAGGACTCGCTGCGAATTGCGCGACGGAACGGCCCCAGTAATTGCCGCGGCGAGGCCAGTCGGTAGCGGCCCCCTCGCCACGCCAGCAGGGCCAGTCCGATCAAGCCCGGCACCGCGACGGCGAGCCCTCGCCTACCGTAGTAGTGGAGGACCAATGGCGGTTGCTCCGACGGCCGGGTCGGGGTGGGCGAGGCGCCGGCCGTGGCAATTCCCTTGAAGCGGCCGCTGCGAAGCTGCGACTGAAGCATCGGCGCCCAGAGCATCATGAAGATCATCGTGGGCAAAATGGCGAGGCCGAAGAATATCGGCAGCCGGAACCGTCCCGAAAAGAACAGGTGATGCAGCGAGATCGCGCCAATCAGGTAGAAGTAGAAGTAGTGGGTGAAAACTCCCGCCAGGCTTGTCGCGAACAGGAGGGGACCGGCCGCTCGGGCCGGGAGCCGCCCATTGATTAGACCGAGATAAATGAGTGTTCCCAGGCACGCCTCAACCTCGAGAGGGGTATACATCCGAGCGGTCATGGCCTGAAAGAGGAACAATTTGCTGGTCACCAGTGCGACGAGAACCCATCTCAATTGCCTGGGCGATAGGACCTTCCTGCCCAACGCCCAGATGGCCGCCATTCCTGCCAGGAAGATCAGGCCCGACAACGCCCGGACCCACATGTCCGACTCACCTCCCAGTCGGATCCATTGAGAGAGTAGGATGAACGAGAGCGGCGGTTGCGGCTCCAGGCGGATGTTTTGGATGATGTGGTTGTAGCCGGGCCGCGCCAGCCAGACCGAGTAGCCCTCGTCCTGGTCCAGTGACCGGGCACCGCCGTAGAAGCTCATGAGCGCGACGGTCACCAGCCAGCACGCAACGGTCAAGCGCGACAAAACGCACGGCGAGATGCGGCGTGGGATTGGGCCCATAAATGTGCGATGCTCCGCTAAGATGATGCGACCGAGACCTTGAGCTGGGCCGAGCGGCTGCTTCGCCACCCGCCCCGCCGTTGCGTTGAGAGAATCATGCGACGGCCAGGAGGCGGATTATCGCCGCGTCCAGCCCGTCACGGACGATGTGTTCGGATCGTTAACCTACGCCCCTAGAGATGCCTGATTCGCAAGTCTTTTCCAGCCCGGGAAGTCGTAAGCCATTGCCCCGCAACGGTTGGTGTTAGCGGAGGATTTACGAAACGGACATCCAAAAGGGAAAACGAATAACTTGAGTACGTTGCGAAATATCCTCGAAAATTGCCCATGTCGCTTTGAAACTCGGCTGGATCGCCGAACATCGGATTTCATGGCCGTCCATTCCGTTTCTGAGAAGCAATTTCTAGCCGACTTCGGAATAAATACAAATCAAGCCTCCACACTCGCGCCGGCCGAACTACGGGGTGCTCAAAGGGGGGCAGTGCTCAAAGGGGGGCAGAAACCGTTGTTTTCGCCCCTGACCCCTTTCCGCTCTTCGAGCGCCGGGGCCGCCACCGTTTTGGGTCAACTTTCCACTAAATCTGGGCCATCATTTCTCCTCCTCTCACCAGTGGCCATCGTCCTGGATCTCATTGTCGTGGGGCGGCCGCCAAGACAGGATCAGGTTGGCGACGCCGACAGCACTCGCCAGCGCAAGCCCGAGGGCGAGCGGCCCCCAGGGGATGTCTGTTGACAGGAACAGCATTTGTTCCTCCTGTGCCCTCATGGAATACCCGGCGAGATCGATGCCGGCCGGGCGAACGGAATCACGCCGTCGTCAGAGAGCTAGACTCAGGGTCCAACTACCAATTCAACGATAAACTAAAACACATGTTAACGCACATGGAGAATGCTTAACATCGCCTGAAAATCGACGTATATTTATTATCTATATTTATAACGTTTGGTGTTCTGGCCGACTGGCGGTTGGGCGCAGTGAGTAGTCTCCAATAACAGCCTTCCTCGGCTTCAATGGCGAGCTGGGTTGGCGCAGCAGCCCTACGTGGACTCCCCTCATGGAGCCGGGCGAATCATCTGGTAATCCGACCGCGCCGTGTTGGCACTGGGCAACGCAGTTTCGCAGCGCCATCGACATCGCGCAAGGTGGCGTGGGACCGACCAAAGCCCAACACACCCCTATAACAAATAACGTTCAGGTTCGAAGATCGTTGCGCGGTCCTCGCGTAGAGTATTTGGTTGGCTTTATCCGTCGCTGAATCAGCCAAGCCAGGAAATCGATGTCCGCTTGTCCGGCTGGTTCAATGCGCGATGTGGCCGAAACCGGAAAAGAATTGGATCGCGGCCGGAATTGGGGCCGGAATTGGTGGGGCCGGAATTGGTGTCGGCCGGAATTGGGGCCGGAATTGGTGTCAGGGGCGAATGGCACAAGGATAACGTAACCAGCAGGGGCCGTGTGACTTGGGCTACGACGCCTCCGGGGTGCGAAGTGGCCCCCTTGGGGGGTAGACTCGCGGTATCAACTCCCCCGCCAGTCGCCGCACCAAGGAGGCCACCATGGCGCAGTCTACCGCAACGCCTTCCCTCTGCAGTTGCTCCCGCTCCCGCTCAACGGGCAAATGGTCATCCGTCGGACCTCCTTGACGAGACCCGACCGGCCGACCGGAGACCAGCGCACCTGTCGACGACCGGCGGCGACGAGGCCGGCTCGCCGTCGCGGTTACTCGATGTGGACGACGTCCCAGCCGCGGGTTGCCACGAGGTGATCGGCGATGACGAGGCGGTGGCACTCGGCGACCCGCTTCTCGGCGCAGAGGAGGCAGAAGGGCGCGGGCGCGTCGTCGATCCGGGCGATCAGCAGGTCGCCGACGCGCTCGAAAAGAGCCCGGTAGGCGGGCATCCAGTCGTCCAGGTCGCGGAACAGGTTGCCCAGCTCGAGGATCGACCGGTAGCCGAGGCCGCGATCCGAGAGCAGGCGCTCGATCCCCCTGTCGGGCGACCTGGCGCGGGAATAGGCGCCCATGCTCGCGCGGTCGGGCCGGATGCGAACGTCGACCACGGTGCGGACGCCGTGGGACGCGAGCAGGTCGACGAACTCATCGGGCCGCCGCCCGCCGTAGCCGATGGTGTAGAACGTCACGGGTCGAGCTCCGTCGCGAGGGAACGCCGGTGCGACTCCATCCCGCCGCCGGGAACCCCAGCGCGGCCGAGCCGCCAACAACGTATCAATCAGGAATCATGAACCACAGAGACACAGCGCGGCCTTCGGCCGCAGTGGTCAGTGGTCAGTGGTCAGTTGAAGATCGGGACGTTAGGTGACAGCTTGCTGATCGGGACCCTGGCCCAGCTTGACAATCTTGCACG
>DAIDHB010000038.1 GCA_027452145.1 Planctomycetales bacterium | reverse complement strand
CCGGCCTGGCCTTGGGCAACAGCGGGGCGATGAGAGCCCACTGTTCGTCAGTCACGTCGGTGGGGTATTTGTTGGTTCTCATGGCCTACGAGACTGCACGACCGGGGCCAACTCCGAGGCTTCTCACACGGTTTCTGAGAGTGAGGAGTTCCTGGCCCGTGGCGGCGTCCCACACCTTCGCCGTTTTGTCCCAGCTTCCGGTGAGGATGCGCTTGCCGTCGGCGCTGAACGCCGCGCTCCAGACCAGGTAGTCGTGTCCCGCCAGGGTTTGTCTGGCGTTGATTCGCGACCAGAGGTAGCGATGCTCCCAGCCGCGCAGGTTCCACTGGCACTCGTCCAGATAATGCAACGCCAGCCCGCCGTCGCCCGTTTCAAAATCATTCTGGGCCATCATGAGCTTGCCGGCATAGAGGAGCCACTCCGTCCGCGTCAACTGCTCCTGCGTTCGCTTCCTCTGGGTGTCAGCACGCGCGGCTTCTCGTTGCGCAATCGCCTTCGCCGCGGCCTCGGCGGCCGACCGATCCGTGGCTTCCTGCTCGGCCTTGCGTGCCGACCGCGCCTCGGCATCCGCCCTCCTGGCGTTGTCGTGGGCCACTCTTGCCTGGCCTTTTGCCTCATCAGCGTAGTGATTGGCGACGGCCTCTTGCCTCTTCGCCTCGAAGAGGCCCCAGATCGTGCCGGCCATTCCCGCGATCAGAGCGAAGAGGACCAGGCTCGCCGCGATCATCGCCCCGCGGTGCTTGCGGACGAGTTTCCGCAACCGGTAGGCGCGACTGGGCGGTGCGGCGACCACGGGCTCATGCGCCAGGTGCCGCAGGATGTCGGCCGCGAACCCGTTAGCCGTCTCGTAACGTCGGCTGCGGTCCTTCTCCAGCGCCCTCATCACGATCCAGTCGAGATCGCCCTGCAAGACGCGTTTCAGGTGTGCCGGCTCGACGTCGCGGTTGGCTGAGATGCTGGGCAATGCGTCCGCCGTGCTCACCCTGGTGCTCGGCTTCGGTGGGTCGACCTCGCGCACCATCCGCAGCATCTCCAGGAGCGCGCCCCGCCGGAACTGCCTTGCATCGATCGGCGGCGAGCCTGCCAGCAGCTCGTAGAGGATCACGCCCAGGGCATAGACGTCGGTCCGGGTGTCGATGTCCATCGACGAGGGATCGGCCTGCTCGGGCGACATGTAAGTCGGGGTGCCGACGACCGCCCCCGTGTCGCCCAGGCTCTGGTCGGTGAGCTTCAATTCCGTCGCCTTGGCGACCCCGAAATCGATGACCTTCGGCGTCGCGCGGCCGTCGACCTCGGTGACCAGGACATTGCTGGGTTTCAGGTCCCGGTGGATGATCCCCTTCTGGTGGGCGTGTTGCACCGCCTGGCAGACGAAGACGAAGAGCTCCAGCCGGGCACGGACCGAGAGGCGGCGGCGGTCGCAGTAGTCGGTGATCGGCTCGCCGCGCACCAGTTCCATCACGAAGAACGGCTGGCCGGCCTCGGTGGTGCCGCCATCATAGACGCGGGCGATGTTGGGGTGGTCCATCAGGGCCAGCGCCTGCCGCTCGGCGTCGAACCGGGCCAGCACCATGCGCGAATCCATGCCGATCTTGATCAGCTTCAGCGCCACCTGCCGGCGCACCGGGGCCGACTGCTCGGCGAGGTAGACCGTCCCCATCCCCCCCTCGCCGAGAACCAGGCGAAGCGTGAAGCGGCCGGCGATCACCTGCCCCGCCCTGAATCCGACGGGACGGTCGGGCCGCCCGAGGTCCGCGACCGTGGTGTCAGTGCCGTGCGAGCCCTGCTGCTGGGTCACCGGTTCCGCCGGCGGAAGCACTTCCGCATCGACGGCCGCGGTCGCTTCCATGGTTGCGAGTGCGGCCGGTCCGGGCATTCCGCCGGCGCCGTCCTCCACCGATGGTTCATCCCCGTCGGCAGCCAGCAACGCCTCGACCCGCTGGCGGAGCTCGGCGTCACCGCCGCACTCGCGGTCCAGGTAGGCGGCACGCTCCGTCGGATCGACAAGGTCCGACGCGTTCAGAAACAGGGATTTCGCTCGTCCAGCATCGACGGCCACGGTTCATCTCCAGGATGGGTACTGCTCTCAATGCCCCATCCAGGGGAGAAGTGTCTCGCGGATTCAACTTTCTTCTCCCAGGGCGTCGCGGAGCCAGGCCCGGGCGTACTTCCAGTTCCGGTAGGCCACGGCCCGGGAGAGTCCTGACGCCTCGCCCGCCTCCTCGACGGAAAGCCCGCCGAAGAGGTGGAGGTGAGCGATTCGAGCCGCGACCGCGTCTTCCTTTCCGAGGCGGGTGAGCAGCTCGTCCACCGACAGGAGGAGGTCAGGATCCTCATCGAAGGACCCGATCTTATCAAGCAAGTCGAGCCGGGCTCGCCTGCCCGCTCGTTTCAGCCGTTTCCGATCCCGAGCATGGTTGATCAGAATGCGCCGCATGGCTTCCGCCGCGGCGGCGAAGAAGTGGCCGCGGCTGTCGAAGCGTTGGTCGCCGACCAGACGCAGGTACGCCTCGTGGACCAGAGCGGTGGCGTTGAGGGTCTGCCCGGGATTCTCCGCGGCCATCCGCGCGGCCGCGAGTTTCCGCAGCTCGTCATAGACCAGCGGCAGCAATTGATCGGCCGCCTGGCGGTCGCCCTGCTCGATCCTCGAGAGGATGCGCGTCACATCGTTCATCGCCGCGGTCCTCCGGCGACACTGACTCGGCCCGAATGGAACCGAGCGGCCATCGCTCGGACTCTCTCTACACCGAACCTCAAGGACGGTGTCATCAATCTCCAGCTTAGCCATCTGGATGCGAGACGACAAACGTCCCGCCTTGCGACATCAACTCGACGACGTGAGACGGAAGGCAAAACGGGACATGAAGGCAAAACCGGGACATGCTCGATGTCCAGATAAGACAGAGATCGTCGCGCCGCCTTGACGGTCGGGAGATCGGCCCCGACCGGCCCGTCTCCGCCGACCGGTCCGCCGCGAGCGATCCGCCCGGGCGGATTCCAGGCCGTCGAAAAGCCGCAGTAGGCGGAAGAGGAGGGCCCAGGAAACCGCGAGCACGATGTCGGCGCCGCGGAGCTCCAGGCTCCATCGATGGCTCAGGGCCCCTGGTCCGATTGCTTCTTGTAGATCTCCAGCTCCTGGTAAACCGGATTGAAGCGATCGGTCGACGTGTTGACGGCGACCACTCCGACCTTGATGCGCCGGGCGAACGTGCCAGGGATCGGCTTGAGATAGTGCCAGGCCTCGCCGTCGAGGCTGACCGCACCGCAGATCCGGTTTCCTCTCCGCTCGACGCGGACATACAGATCCTGATCCGGGAGCTGGCCGGAGGGTGAGCCCAGACGTTCGCCGTCCCTGCGCATCTCGAAGTTCACGTACTGGATGATTCCTTCCTGGCGATGGATCGCGGCGCGCTCCAGGCGGACGTAGTTCCGTTCGTCCTGCCAGAGGAGCAGCCCGGCCCCTTGATACGGGAAGAATTGTTCAACCGTCTGGTTCTCCGCGGGCCTCAGCTTGCCCGAGACCTTGACCTGGGTGATGAAATCCCCCTCGACGTCCCGGAGCACCCGCGGAGCCGTCATGCCGCCGGCCTCGGGGTTCAGGTCATGGGTTTTCCCCGGGATCCCGATCGTCAACCGCCGGCCGTCCTGGCGGACCTGGCAGTCGCGATTCGGATCGACGATCTGGCCCCAGCCCCTGAGCGGCGGCGGCGTGGCGACCTGTGAGAATCCGACCGACGACCAGACCACCGCCACCACGAACGTCAGACCGAGACGAGACATCCGATTCATGTCCGATCTCCAAAGTCGGAAAGAGTGCCGGAATCGCCGTCGGGGATTCTAGCCATGCCCGATCTCACCCGTCCATGTCCTAACGCGGCATGGCCGCAACTCCCGACTTCGCCGTCGGATTTCACGTGGAGACGCGGAGGGAACCCGATTTCACGCAGAGACGCAGAGGCGGCAGAGGCGCAGAGAGGACCGGTCGGGCGGAATCGGGATTTCACGCAGAGACGCAGAGGCGGCAGAGGCGCAGAGAGGACCGGTCGGGCGGAATCGGGATTTCACGCAGAGACGCAGAGGTGGCAGAGGCGCAGAGAAGTCCCGATCGGGCGGAATCGGGATTTCACGCAGTGACGCCGAGGGAACAGGGATGCGAACAATCGGACCATCCCTCGATATCGGTTCGATTCTTCGGGTCGTGTGAGTGGCCGGCGAGCCCGTCGACGAACCTCACCTCACCGGGTTCCTCTCCGTTCCCTCCGCGACCCTGCGGGAAGCGTCGAGATCGTCTTCTCTGCGTCTCTGCATTCTCTGCGTCTCTGCGTGAAACTCTTCTCCGATTGGTCCTCTCCGCGGCTCTGCGGGAAACGCTTCCTCCGCCAGATGCGCGCACGGTGCAGCGATCCTACGATGGAAGATTCCACTTCGCGGGAAAGACGGAGGGATGGGAGTGGATCTCGCAGGCCAGGCCCGGGGCGTTTCGCCTGACTCCAGAGCCATCCGTCAGGCGGAGAGTCGGACCCACGAATTCGGAGCGGGCCGTCAGGCTGGAACGCTGTCTCGGAAGGCCGGTCCGACGGTTATACGGCCGGTGCAACCCACCGGGTCAGAGCGGTGATAGATGGCGGGTTTCACCCTTCCGACGCATGACCGATCTGAGGGTTGCAGCGTGGTGGAACCCACCGTGGGAAGGCCGTGGCCATCGGTGGGTTTCATCCACCCGACAGACCGTGATCGCCGCCTTCGGGACAGACTCAGCGCAGGCGGTCCAGCCCGCGCACGCGGGTCGTCAGGATCAGCACCGAGACGACCGCCAGGCCCGCGAGCACGCTGGCCGACCATTGCCAGGGATAGTCGGGCGGCGTCCATGGCGAGCGGTTCCGCGGTCGGCCGCCGTTCGGCCCGCTGAGGTCGTCAACCGGTGGCGGCGGAGGCTCCGGCGGCGGCCCGAAGATCCGACGGAACGGGCCCCGGCGCGGTCGGCCCGGTCCCACGCCCATCCGGCTGGTCACCTCGCGGCGGCCCGCCTCGCCCAGGCTGGTCATCCGGTCCCATGCCGTGCCGGCGTCGAGCAGGGCGTCGCGCATCCGATTCAGGTTGGCCGTATATGACACCAGCGGGCACCAGTCGGCGCCGACTGTGTTCTGGAGCACGGCCGACGACATCGAGCTGATCGACCAGAACCCCAGCCAGAGCGCCCCGACGTAGCGCGAGTTCTTTGACAGCGACGAGAAGGCCAGCATCAAGAGCCCGGCCGAGACGATCACGATCGCGCTATACGCCAGCGAGCCGACGAGCACGCGCGCCGTGTCGCGAAACACGGCCAGGTCCAGGCTGAAGGCGATCCCCAGCGCGAACGCCACGAGGACCGGCAGGGCGGTGACCGCGGCGAGGTAGGTGCCGATGACCCCCAGCTTGCCGAGGAAGTATTCGAACCGCCTGACCGGCCGCGACAGGTACAGCGGCATCGCGTTGAACCGCAGGTCCTGGCTGATCAGGTCGGGGCCGACCAGGAGGACCAGCAGCATCGGAAAAAAGAGCTGGATGTCGAAGAACTGGCGGAAGGCCAGAGTCCAGATGGTCGTTCGATATCCCCGCGGGCCTTCCCGGAGGTCCTCGGGGAGGTTGTTGAAGAACGCGAGGAACGGCGTGAGGAACGACGACTTCTGCTCGAACAGCCCCCAGACGATCAGGAAGACCAGGAGCAAGAGCGGCGGCCCGCCGGCGCCGAGCATCCCGAAGCGAATCCAGCGATTGCGCAGGCCGACCGCGACGCCGTGCCTCGTGATCGGCAGCCAGCGGAACCGCTGGCTCGACAGGCGACCGTCCCAGTGCTGGTAACCCTGGTCGAAGATCGGCATCAGCGGTCCTCCTCCAGGGCGCTCAGGAACACCTCTTCGAGGGTGCTCCGCCGCGGGCGCAGGGCGCGGATCTGCTCGCCGACGCCGCGCGCGGCCTCCCATAATAACGCGGTCGTCCGCCCCGGCGGGATCGTGACGAGCAGCCCGTCGTCGTCGACGCGGGCACTCACGCCGATCGCCTCGAGCCGGGCGGCGAAGGCTGACGGCTCGCCCTTGACCCGCACCTCGAACTCATCCTGGTGGGGCCGCTCGAGATCGGCGATCCGACCCTGGACCAGCAGCCGCCCGCGGCCGAGCACCATCACGTGCTCGCAGACGGCCTCGACGTCCGGCAGCAGGTGGCTGGAGAACAGCAGGCTCATCCCCTTGTTCCGCGCCAGGTCGACGGCCAGGCGCAACACGTCTTCGCGGCCGGCGGGGTCCATGCCGTTGGTCGGCTCGTCGAGGATCAGGAGCTTCGGGTCGTGCACGATGGCCGAGGCGATCTTGAGCCGCTGCTTCATCCCGGTCGAGTAGGAATCGGTGCGGCGGTACCGGGCCTCGCCCAGCCCGACGTAGTCGAGCACCTCATGCGCCCGTCGCAGGGCGTCGCGGAGCCCCATGCCGACCAGCTCGCCCGCATAAGCCGCCGAGGCGATGCCGTTCATGCCGGGAAACAGGCATTCGTCCTCGGGGACGAAGCCGACGGCCTGGCGGATCGCCAGCCGTCGCGAGCGGATATCCATCCCCAGGACGCTGCCGCCGCCCGAATCCACGGCGATGAGGCCCAGCAGCGTGCGGATCATCGTCGTCTTGCCCGCGCCGTTGGGGCCGAGCAGGCCGATCGCGCCCTCCGGCAACGCGACCGACAGCCCGCGCAGGGCCTGGACCTTGCCGTAGGTCTTGGACACGCTCTCCAGCTCGATCAGCATCGACGCCCCCGATCCCCCGTCCTGGCGAACGCGCCCGCTGGGACATTATGGGGCGGAGCTTCGCCTCGCCGCAAGCGGCGCGGGCGGCTCGGCGGGAGGCCGGGCCGGCTCGATCGCGGTCCGGATGATCGGTGCCGGACCGATCATGATCTCGAGCTGGGGATTCGATTCAGGCCGGCTGCCCCTCGATGACGGAGATATCGCCGTACGAGGGGACGACCCGGGTCAGGTGGAACCCGGCCGACTCGTACAGGCGGCGGAACTCGTCCTCGGTGCGCTCGAGGCCGCCGGGCATGACGAGCATGTTGAGGTCGACGAGCTTTCCGTAGGAGGGCGCGTCGCCGGGGGGCAGGACGTGCTCGACGACCAGGAGCCGCGCGCCGGGGGGCATGGCCGCGCGGACGTTCCGGAGGATTCGACGCGAATCGTCATCGTCCCAGTCGTGGATGACGTGGCGGAGGAAATACGCGTCGGCCCGCACGGCGATCGGCTTGAAGAAGCTGGCGCCGACGACCTCGCAGCGGTCGTCCACCCCCGCGGCCCGGAGCGCCGCAAGGGCGCGGTCAACGACATGCGGGAGGTCGAAGAGGACGGCGCGCATGGCCGGGTAGCGGCGCAATATCCCAATGAGGTTGCTGCCGTTGCCGCCGCCGATGTCGGCAATCGTGGCGACGTCGGACAGGTCGTAATGGTCGAGCACGCCGACGGTCTCGCGCCCGTGGATGGCCGTCATGGCGGCGTCGAAGACGCGGGCCTTCTCGGGGTTCTCGGCCAGGTAGGCGAAGATCGGCTTGCCGTAGAGGCGGTCGAACGCGGTCTTCCCGGTGCGGACGCTCTCGAGCAGCCCGCCCCAGGCGTGGTAATGCTCCTCGCCGAACATGATCGCGAGCGGCCAGAGGGTCTCGGGCGCATCGGAGCGGAGCGTCTCGGCCTGAGGGGTCAGCCGGAACCGCCGCGGCGACTCCTCGGAGAAGATCCCGACGCTCGCCAGGGTGCGGAGCAGGCGATACAGCGTCGGGGCGTGCGTGCCGGTGGCCTCGGCTAGCTCCTCGACCGGCCTCGGCTCGCCAGCGAGCATGTCGGGGATCCGCAGCCGGGCGGCGACGTAGACCGCCTGCGAGAGCCAGTAACCCGTCATGATCCCGTGGACCTGCTCGCGCGGGGTCTGGGCCGCCATGCTGGGCTCCCTGTCGTGGAATCGAGGGGGTGTCCGGCCCTCCCCAGGCGCAAGGCAACCGCCCGCGAGGACCGGACGCACCCGTCGGTCGTTACTTCGTCTTGTCGTCGGCCTTCTTGTCTTCGGCCTTGGCGGCCGGCGCCTTCTCCTCGGCCTTGGCGGCCGGCGCCTTGTCGTCGGCCTTGGGCGCGGGAGCCTTGTCGTCGGCCTTGGGCGCCGGCGCCTTGTCGTCGGCCTTCTTGTCATCGGGCTTGGCGGCCTGGGTCTTGTCCATGGCCTTCCTGTACTCATCCGGGGGAGCAGGGCCCGATTGCTGGCTCTTCTTTTCCTCGGCCTTCTTCCCGGCGGCCGCCTTCTTGGTTCGGGGCGGGCCGCCGCCGGCGGCCTTGGCCGGAGGCGGGGTCGTGGGAGCGGCCGGAGGCTTCTCGGCGACGTACTTCTCGTCCTCAGTCTCGAAATGGTGGAGGTAGACACCCCTGGCCGTGGTCTGGTAATAGGCATACAGCGGGTAGGACTTGATTGGACCGCTCCAGGTGTAGGTCTTCTTCAGGAAGGCAAAGTTCCCGTCCTGGACCTTCTCGGCCTCGCCGATGGGCTTCTTGTCGCCCATGAGCTTCTCGGCCTCCTCCTCGGACATCAGGTCCTTGGTCTCGTCGTTGGCGCGGTCGTTCAGCTTGCCAACGGCGGAGCTGTACCCCATCCTGGCCATGACCTGCATGCCGCCGACGATCACGACAACGGCCAGCACCACGAGGCCGATCAGGTTGCGCGTGGGCGACACTTCCGGCTTCGCCGGGTTAGTCGCGTTGGGTTTTGGTGCGGACGAGTTGGGTTCGGACATGGGATTCCCCTTGAGAATGGATGAGGACAAGGAGCGGCTGGCAACGCCGGCGAGCGGCCGCTCGCGGAGCACCTCCGAAAGCGAGGAGCCCACTCCTGGGCCCGGCGGCGCGCGACGATCCCGGCATCGGACCCTCGCGCGGCGCGTTTAGTTAACCACGGCGGCGGGTGGCAAGCAACTCTCGGCCCCGGGATCGAGGAAATATGAGCATCCAGGCGGCTGGCCATGCCGGCGCGACGCGGCGCACGGCCCGCGCGGCGGACCTGCTCGCGGCCGGCCGCCCGAATTTGTTAGGCTCATGGTCGCGGGACCGAGGGACCCCGCCACCGGCAGGCCGGGGCGGTTCGGTTCCGTTCCGGTCGCGTCGTCGTTTTCCGTCGCCGTCGGGCGTCCTTCCTCTTCGCATTCGGATCGGGACTCTGGATTCATGGCGTTAATGAGCCTTCGCGACGTCAGCCTGGCCTTCGGCGGTCCCCGGCTGCTGGACCATGTCGACTGGCAGATCGAGCGGGGCGATCGGATCTGCCTGCTGGGCCGCAACGGCGAGGGCAAGAGCACGCTGCTCAAGCTGGTCGAGGGCCGGCTCGAACCCGACGAGGGGCAGGTCATCCGCCAGCAGGGGCTGCGGATCGCCCGGCTGCCGCAGGAAGTGCCCGAGGGCCGCGGCGGCACCGTCGCCGACGAGGTCGCCGAGGGACTCGACGACGCGGGCGATCCCCACGCGGCCGGCGCGTCCGACCATCGTGTCGAGACCGTCGTCTCGCGCATGGGGCTGGATCCGGGCGCGGCGTTCGCCTCGCTATCATCGGGGATGAAGCGCCGGGTGCTCCTGGCCCGGGCCCTGGTCGCCGAGCCCGACATCCTCTTGCTGGATGAGCCCACGAACCACCTGGACATCGAGTCGATCCGCTGGCTCGAGGAGTTCTTGCTCCGCTACGTCGGCACGCTGGTGTTCGTCACGCATGACCGCGCGTTCCTCGGCCGCCTGGCCACCCGGATCGCCGAGCTCGACCGCGGCCGCCTGGCCGACTGGGCCTGCGACTACCCGACGTTCCTGGAGCGCAAGGAACAGCTCCTGGCCGCCGAGGAGCGTCAGGCCGCCCTGTTCGACAAGAAGCTGGCGCAGGAAGAGGTGTGGATCCGCAAGGGAATCCAGGCCCGCCGGACCCGCAACGAGGGACGCGTCCGCGCGCTCGAGGCCATGCGCGTCGCCCGCCAACAGCGCCGCGAGCGCCAGGGCGTCGCGCGGATGCAGGTCCAGGAGGCCGACCGCTCCGGCACCCTGGTGATCGAGGCCAAGGACGTCGCGTTCGCCTACAACGAGGGCGACTCAACCGTCCCGGTGATCCGCGATCTCACGACCACCATCATGCGCGGCGACAAGGTCGGCATCATCGGTCCGAACGGCTCGGGCAAGACGACGCTGCTACAGCTCCTGCTTGGCGGACTCGAGCCCCGGTCGGGGACGATTCGGCGCGGGACGAACCTCGAGGTCGCGTACTTCGACCAGCTCAAGGCGACGCTCGACGACGAGAAGACGGTCCAGCAAAATGTTAGCGATTATGACACGATCGCGATCAACGGCCAGCACCGGCATATCATCGGCTACTTGCAGGATTTCCTGTTCCCGCCCGAGCGGTCGCGCAGCCTGGTGAAGTTCCTCTCCGGCGGCGAGCGGAGCCGCCTCCTGCTCGCCCGGCTCTTTACCCGGCCGTCGAACGTGCTGGTGCTCGACGAGCCGACGAACGACCTGGACATCGAGACGCTGGAGCTGCTCGAGTCGCTGCTGGTGGACTACCAGGGCACGGTCCTGCTGGTGAGCCACGACCGGGCATTTCTGAACGACGTGGTGACGAGCACCCTGGCGATCGAGCCCGACGGCCGGGTGAAGGAATACGACGGCGGTTACGACGACTACCTGCGGCAGCGCCGCGAGGAGGAATCGTCCGCTCCCAGGGCGGCTCCGACCGCGTCGCCATCGGCGGCGCCGGCGCGCTCGCAGGCGCCTCGCCCGCGCAAGATCAGCCTGAAGGAGCGCAAGGAGCTGGAGACGCTGCCCGCGCGGATCGAGTCCCTGGAGGCCGCGCGCGCCGAGCTGCACGACGCGATGGCCGACCCGTCGTTCTACCGCCAGGACGGCGCCGCGATCGCCGAGTCGCGGGGCCGGCTCGAGGCGATCGAGTCCGAGCTGGCCGCCGCCTACGTCCGGTGGGAGGAGCTGGAGGCGCTCGCGGGATGACGCGGCAGGATCTCGCCCCGGACGGGGCGATCGGCGAACGCCGACCAATTCCACCTTTCCCTGGAGTTCCCTCGCGATGGAATACGTCCGACTCGGCAAGACCGGCCTGAAGGTGTCGCGGATCTGCCTGGGCTGCATGAGCTACGGGGTCCCGGCGCGCGGGGCGCATGCCTGGACGCTCGACGAGCCCGAGGCGCGGCCGTTCTTCCGCCGCGCGATCGAGCTGGGCATCAACTTCTTCGACACGTCGAACTCGTATTCCGACGGCACCAGCGAGGAGATCCTCGGCCGGGCGATCCGCGACCTCGCCCGCCGCGACGAGGTCGTGATCGCGACCAAGGTCTTCCACGCCACCCGCAAGGATCCCAACGGCCGCGGCCTGTCGCGCAAGGCGATCTTCGCCGAGGTCGACGCCAGCCTCCGGCGGCTGGAGACCGACTACATCGACCTGTACCAGATCCACCGCTGGGATTACGAGACGCCGATCGAGGAGACCCTCGAAGCCCTGCACGACGTCGTCAAGGCGGGGAAGGCGCGTTACCTCGGCGCGTCGTCGATGTTCGCCTGGCAGCTCGCCCAGGCGCTGTACCTCGCCGACCTGCACGGCTGGACGCGGTTCGCGTCGATGCAGGGGCATTACAACCTCCTCTATCGCGAGGAGGAGCGCGAGATGATCCCGCTGTGCGTCGACCAGGGGATCGGCGTGATCCCGTGGAGCCCGCTGGCCCGCGGGCGGCTGGCGCGGCCGTGGGAGGAGAAATCCAGTACGCCGCGCGCCGGAACGGACGAGTTCGGCAAGACCCTTTATGCCCGCACCGAGTCCGCCGACCGCGCCGTCGTCGAGCGGCTCGGCGAGATCGCCGCCGCGCGGGGCCTGCCCCGCGCGCAGGTCGCTCTGGCCTGGATGCTCGGCAAGCCAGGCGTCACGGCGCCCATCGTCGGGGCCACGAAGTCCCACCACCTCGAGGACGCGGTCGCGGCGCTGGAGGTCCGGCTCATGGCCGACGAGACCGCCCGGCTCGAGGAGCCGTACGTGCCGCATCCGGTCCTCGGCTTCTCCTGATAGCCGCCGTGAAAAGGGCGCGCACGGGCGCCGTCATCCCATCCGCCTGCACGCGGGGCGGCCGGGGCGAGTTGCGCGCGCCCGGGGAGTTCCCGCTATCGTCGGGCCTGAGGTGAGGATAACCTGAATCGAAAAGGCTTTCGCGACGGCCCGGCCGCCCATTGCCGCCCGCCCGTCCCGACCCCTCCGCGCTGAGGACCGAACAACATGACCAGGACACGACTCGTAATGGTGCTGGCGGCGCTGGTCGGCCTCGCGACGGCCTCCCGCGGCCAGGAGGCCCGGCCCCGCCCTTATGACATCGTGATCCGCGGAGGGACGATCGTCGACGGCACGGGGAACCCCTGGTTCGAGGGAGATCTGGCGATCCGAGGCGACCGGATCGCCGCGATCGGCCGGCTCGACGATGCCCCGACGAACCGGACGATCGACGCCCACGGCCTGGTCGTCGCGCCGGGCTTCATCGATATTCATTCGCACTCGGACATGCTCCTGCTACGCGACGGCGACGCCCAGAGCAAGGTCCACGACGGCGTCACCACCGAGGTCCTCGGCGAGGACACGTCGGCAGGCCCGCGGAAGGGGAAGGTCGCGGCGCGGCCGGCGGGGAACGGCGCACCGGCGGGGAACGGTGCACCGGCGGGGAACGGTGCACCGGCGGAATCGGCCGGGTCCTGGACGACGCTCGGCGGCTACTTCGACTCGCTCGAGGCCCGCGGAATCTCCGTGAACGTCGCGAGCTACGTCGGGCTCGGCACGCTGCTGGAATGCGTCCAGGGGGATTCGCTGGCCCGGCCCGATCGGGCTGGCCGCGAGGCGATGAAAGTTCTGCTCGACGAGGCGATGCGCGACGGCGCCCTCGGCCTGTCGACCATGCTCGCCGCGCCCCGCGAGCTGGCCGTCACCACCGACGACGTCGTCGAGCTGGCCACGGTCGTCCGACGATATGGCGGTCTCTACTCGACCCACCTCCGCAACGAGGGGACCGAGGTGCTCGCCGCGGTGAACGAGGCCATCGAGATCGGCCGGCGCGCCGGGGTCCCCGTGGACATCATCCACCTGAAGATCGCCGACCAGTCGCTCTGGCACCACATGGGCGAGATCATCGCCCTGATCAAGCAGGCGCGGCGAGAAGGGGTCAACGTCCAGACCAACGTCTACCCCTACACGCGGGGCAACAACAACCTGGTGACGATCATCCCCCCCTGGGCACACGAGGGAGGCAAGGACGCCCTGATCGCCCGGCTCAAGGACCCCCAGGCCCGCGAGCGGCTGAAGCGCGAGATCAGGTCGGGGCTGCCGGGGTGGTACGACCACTACACGGCCGTCGGCGGCGACTGGAGCCGGATGCTGATCAGCGCCCGGCTGTCGCCGGCGCACCGCAAGTTCGAGGGCCAGACGATGGACCGCGTCATCGCCGGGCTCTCGCCGCCTCCGGGCTCGGGCGCCTCGCCTGATCCGCTGGATGTGTTCTTCGACTTCCTGGTCGCCGAGGGGGGCTCGGTCGGCACGATCTACGCCCACCACACCGAGGAGGACATGAACCTCGCGCTGCTCCAGCCGTGGTGCTCGATCGGCTCGGACGGATCGGCGATGGCGGTGGAGGGCCCGCTCCGCGCCGGGCACCCGCACCCGCGTAGCTTCGGGACGTTCTCGCGGGTGCTGGGTTGCTATGTCCGCGAGCGCCGGCTACTGCGTCTGGAGGACGCAATCCGCAAGATGACGTCGCTCAACGCATCCAAGGTCGGGATCGTCGACCGTGGGATCCTCCGCCCCGGCCTGTTCGCCGACGTGACGATCTTCGACCCCGAGCACGTGGCGGACCGGGCGACCTATCTCGACCCCTTCCGGTACAGCGTCGGCATCCGCTACGTCCTGGTCAACGGCCAGCTCGTGCTCGACGGCGAGCAGCACACCCATGCCCATCCGGGCCGGGCGCTGCGGCACCCCCGGCGTCCTGATTCGCTTCCGGTGCCGCATCATGAAGCAGGCGTGAAAGATCGATAGCACGGCGCGGGTCCATCGTCCTGGATGCCACGGGCTGGCCGCACCCGACGTCGTTCTGTCGCCGGGCAACCCGGGGTCGGCCACAAGGGCCGACCGGCCGGGTGTAAAAAAAACCGGCCAACGATAAGATTCCCCACGAGGACCTCTCCCCTCCTCGTACGAAACCCGATCGATTGGCCGGTTGGCTCCGCTTCCGGCCCCTCCTTCGACGGGGCCGGAAACTTCTGTCTGAGAAAGGGCGAGCGGGGGGTCGTGCGAGGCGTCCCGCTCGCCCTTTGGCGGGGGACCGTTCCGGTTAAGGAACGGCGACGCCAGAAGGTTGGTTGCTTATAAGTTGGTCAGGACTGTCTCAAGTCGAATCGACCCGTGTCGTCGATGCTCGTGTCCTGTACGAGAGGGAGTAAAAGCAACGGCGGTGCCAACCTCCGAGACCCGGCCGAAAAACGGTCGAAAACTCCCGAGTCCTTAGACCTTTCTCGTTACTCCGCAATGACATACGATTTTCAGCGGTTTTCTCGCCTGGAATACCGGATCTCTGTGTCACCCTTCCGGTTCCAGTCCGGCGGTATACTTTTAGGGCATGAACGCCGAAGAAACAGGCAGGCCGCGGCAGAATCGTGGCATGAGCCGCGCGACCGGTGAAAATGGACCGACGTGGTGGGTCGACCGGCGACGATCCCGGCATCCATTCGCCCCGGCGGCCCGGGGGCAGGACGAATCGAGAACCATGATCCAAAGAGACGATGAAGACGGCGATCCGACGCGGGATCGCCTGGCGGCGGCCGTGACGCGATGGCTCGAGGATGGGAAGGCCGGTCCGCTGGCGCGGTGGCTGGCCCGCGAGCTGGACCCCGACGGAGCGCCGCGACGTCCGCCGGTCGGCGAGTGGCCGGGGCTACTGGAGGAGCTGGCCGGCCTGCGCGCCCGTTCGGGCTCGTGGCCGTCCGGATGTGAGGACGCCATCGACGGGCTCGTCCTGGCCGTGCTCCGGTTCTCGCGGCCCGAGGGGGTCCTGGCGTTCTCGGGCGAGGGCCACGGCGCCGGGACTGTCTCCCGGTGGCCGGCCGGAGACTGGGCGAAGTGGTATCGAGGGACGGGCATCGGCCGGGTCCTTGCCGGGTGGTCGGCTCGGACGCGGGCCCGGCCGGGCGACCAGCCGCCTCCCTTGCCCGCATGGTCGGCGGCCGACCGGGTCCTGGCGGTCCTCCGCGCCAACTGGCGGCACGACGGCGACTTCCTGGCGGTCGACCATCGCGAGCCGGGCGGCGCGTGCCGCGTCGAGTTGTTCGGCGGCGGGCGGACCTGGCTGGGCCCGGGGTGGGGCGGGATCGACCTGGAAGACGCGGGTCGCACTGGGGTTCCGGCGACCCCCACACGGGTCCGGCCCTCGGAATGGGTCACCGGGTCGACGGCCGACCTGCTGGAGTGGACCGTGCGTGAGGGAGACGCTCGGGTCACACGCTCGGCGGCGTTGTTCCGGGATCGGCGGATGGCGCTGATCTCGGTCCAGGCCGAGCGGCCCGCCGCGGCCGCCGCCTGGCCGGCATCGCCGGCCCTGTCGGTGAAGATCCCTGCCGATCTGGCGGCCGGTCCGGTCCGGGAATCGCGGGCCCGGGCGCTGAGCGGGCCGGGCCGCCGGGGCGCGGCGCAGGTCCTGCCGATCGCGCTGCCGTGCCGTCCCTATCTCACCGATCGGGGCTCATTGAGCACGGATGGCGGACGCCTGGTCCTCCGGATCGCGCCGAGCGGCCGGCGATGCTGGTTGCCGCTTCTGGTCTCGTGGGACACCGCGAGGCACCGCTCGCCGCCGACCTGGCGGGTGCTGACGGTCTCCGAGCGGGCGCGCGCCGTCGGCGCCGAGCGCGCCGTCGCCGTCCGGGTGAGCTGGGGCCGCGACGAGACTTACGTGATCTACCGCAGCCTCGGTCCGCCCGCCCGGCGAGTGTTCCTCGGCCACCAGACCGCCGCGCGGTTCCTGGTCGCCCGTTTCGACTCCGACGGCGACGTCGAGCCGATCCTGACCGTCGAATGAGGCCGCAGGCCCGCGTCGGCAGCGGTCCTCGGCGTCACGGCTCGCTCCGTCGCCGCGACGACAGGATCACCACCATCGACCAGCCGATGTAGATAAGAGTCACGACGACGGTGGTATATCCGGAATGCTGATGGGCCGTCTTCCACCGGGCCTGTCCCTCGAGCAGGAGCAGCCCCATCACGAGCTGAAAGACGATCAGGATCGCGGCGACGGCGCCGGTGACGAGCAGGAGCGGTTTCATTGTTCGCGAGGATCCTTCAGAATAGGGGCCGGGCCACGGGGCAGGGCAGGGCAGGACAGAACGGAACTGGGCAGAGCGGTGCAGCCATCGAGGCGGCCGGCCCGGTGAAGGCAGGCGGGTTTCGAGTCGGGCGATTCATGAACGCGGGACGTATCCGGGAGAATCTCGAGCGGGTCAGGGCCCGGATCGCCGCGGCGGCGGTGCGGTCGGGCCGATCGGCGGACTCGGTCCGCCTCGTCGCTGTTACCAAGCGGGTGCCCGTCGAGTGGGTCCGTCCGCTCGTCGAGGCCGGCGCCCTCGACCTGGGCGAGAACTATCCCCAGGAGTTATGGAGCAAGGCGGACGCCCTGGCCGACCTGGGCGCCTCCGTTCACTGGCATCTGATTGGACACCTGCAATCCAACAAGGTCAAGAAAACTCTGCCGCTCGTGCGGATGATCCACGCGGTCGACTCGCTGAAGCTGCTGCGGATCCTCGACGACGACGCCGGATCGCTCGAGGCGCCTCCGTCGGTCTGCCTCCAGGTGAATACCTCGGCCGAGCCCAGCAAGCACGGTTGGGATCCCGACGGGATCCGGGCGGATGCCGAGGCGATCGCCGGGTGCCGGGCGATCCCGATCGTCGGATTGATGACGATGGCCGCGCTGGGGACGAACGCCGAGTCCGCTCGCGGCTCATTCATCGAGCTGCGGGAGATCCGCGACGACCTGAGGCGCCGGACCGGCCTGGCGCTCGATGAGCTGTCGATGGGGATGTCGGGCGACTTCGAGACGGCGATCGAGGAGGGCGCGACGCTCGTCCGGGTCGGCTCGGCTCTTTTCGAAGGCGCGGGGGACGAGCCATGATCGAGGCGATCGCGATCGCCGCGCATCCGGACGGCTCGATCCTGCCGGTCGCCGCGCAGCCCGGCGCGCGGCGGAACGCCGTGCTGGGCGAGCGGGCCGGGGCGCTCCGCGTCGCAGTCACCGCGCCGCCTGACAAAGGGAAGGCCAACGCCGCCATCCAGGCGATGCTGGCCGAGGCCCTCGGCTGCAAACCCGCGCGGATCGAGCTGGTCTCCGGAGCGACCTCGCGGCAGAAGCGGTTCCTGATCGGCGGGCTCGACCCGCAGGCGCTTCGCGCCCGGCTCGCCGCGTTCGAGCACCGATCCGTCAGCCAACCCACGGAAAAAGGGGACAGGCACCCGGCCTCCTGACTTCGGTAGCGGACTCCAACGGCCGGGTGGGCCGGGAGCCAGTCCCCATTTTCCTCCGGCATGAAAGTCCGTCGGGCAGTCTTGCCCGACGAGGCCTGAACGTCGGGCAAGACTGCCCGACCTACTTGAGAAGCAAACCGATGACCGACTATCCCGCCGAACTGCCGATCGCAACCTGGGCCGGCGCGCCGCCCGTCGCGGCCGTGCGTGTGCCTGGTTCCAAGAGCCTGACCAACCGCGCCCTGAT
>DAIDHB010000037.1 GCA_027452145.1 Planctomycetales bacterium | reverse complement strand
AGCAGCGCCACTCGCCCTCGGCGCCGCGGTAGACCTGTGTGCCGTGGCCGCACGCCTGCGCCGTGGTCTGGAGGAGGGGGATCAAGGCGCCATCGCATTCCGGAGTGCGGCAAGCGACTCTGTTGCGGATCGGTGCAAAATGAAGATGCCGCCGACCGACTGCCATTCCTCCATGTACTGCGGCCAGTCGTCAATCAAGATGTCGCCGCTGGATGCGTACTGGTTCTTGCCTCGCGACTTGCAGGTGATCATCGGGATGCCTGGGAAGTGGCGAGCGGCCCATTCCAGTTTCTGCGATTCTGCCCATCCGCCGGAGGGGCATCCCGTCAGGATCCTCGGCGAGAACCGTGCCACTCCGGCGACCAAATCGGACGCATCCGGCATCAGGTCGAGGTCAGCGTAAAACCTCGGATGCGCTTCGAGCTTCGACCAAAACGTCTGCGACCCGAATTGGTCCTCGAACACCCTGGGCGCCATCCCAAGAACTCGCTTCGCACCCCGGTCGAAGTCGGCGAGAACGCCATCGCAGTCGAGAAAGACCGTCACTTCCCCACCCACCCCTCGCCGCCGCACCCGCCGCACACCCAATCGACGATCCCTGGGCCGTCCGCAGCCGCCGGACGCCCAATCCGCCCCGTCCCGGCGCACCCCTCGCACGGGCGCCGGCCGGCTGCGAAGTGGTCGAGGGCGTCGGAGCGGCCGAGGGCGCGAATGCCCTCGGCGATCTCGGAGTCGACGGGCGGCTCCGCTGACGCGAGCGCGGAGCACTCCGGCGGCGGGAGGGAGCGCAGGTCGGCGTTGGCTTCGGCGCGGGTCATTCAGAATCCATAGTCCGGGTCCGATTCGTGGTCGCCGTCGTCGTGCCAGCGCGACTTTGGGCAGTCGGGCCGCGGGCACGGGTCGCCGCGATACAGGTGGCCACCACCGGGACCTCCATCATGGCCGCGCGGTAGATGGCACGGCTCGAAGTAGGTGATCGGGCCGATATGGCCGCAGGCTTCGACCGGCAGGCCGGTGGCGCCCCCGCGCCCGCGGCCTTCGCGGCGGCGGTGGGCGCAGGGACGGCCGGGATGGCGACCGCCGCCGCCGCGGTGGCGCTGGGCGCGATCGTCGCCTCGGCCGCCGCCCCGAGCTGCACGCTGTACCAGAGCAGCCCGGAAACGTTCGGCAGTCCCACGCGCCCCGTCACGAGCCCGGTGGGCCGGTCCGTCCCGCCGCCGGCCGCGAGGTCGACGAGCAATCCGACGCCGAGCGCATGGCAGACCTGCACGACCGGTCCGACCGAGAGCGCGAACGGCGCCGCCGGGTCTGCGGACGAGAGCGAGCCGACCGCGGCGCCCCCGAGCGAGAACAGCGGCACGTCCCCGAGCACGGGCAGCGTCACGCGCAGGGGCGGGTCCCACGAGAGCTGCGCGCCGATGCCGGGGGCGACCTGGACCGGGGCGCTCCCACTCCACGGGAACCGCAGCGCCGAGCCGAGCAACGAGGCGCTGTAGGCCGGCGGGGCGGCCCGCGCCGGCGCGGCGAGCCCGACGCAGAGCGCCAGGGCAACCAGCGGGGTCGGTCGGCGGGGCCAACCGCGGTGGCGCCAGGCGTCGAGGGCGATGGCGGCGACGAAGCCGAGCGCGAGCACGACGAAGGCCCCGCACGCTGCGCTCAGGACCCACCCGAGCAGCGGCGTTGCGCTGAACAGGAGCATGAGCGGCAGGAGCACCGAGCCCCGCTCCGCCACCTTCTCGCCGGTCGGAAGACCCCCCCGCCGCCCGACCGACCATCGCAGCTTCCACTCGTGCCACGTCTCGGCGTGCTCGGTCGCCTCCGCGATCCCGTAGGCGATGAGCAGGCCGAGCGCGATGGCTCCGAGCGCCATTTCGCAGCCGCTGAGGAGCGTGACGCCCGAGAGCAGGCCGAGCACCGGCACGAGCGCGAACCCCTCCCGCGGTGCCGGCGCGTTCGCCACGACCCCGGACGGCAGCGAGATCGGCGCCCCCGCCTTGAGCGCGACCGCGTGCGAGACGAGCGCGTGGAGCTCCGCGAGGGCGTCGGCTTCGAGTTGACCGCGCTGGGCTGCGATGAGGTTGAACGCGGCCTGCTCGGCGGCCTTGATCGCGGCCGGGGTCGGACCCGCGGCGCCGGCCGCCTTGACCGCGGCTTCGAGTGCCTGCCCGGCGATGTCCGCCACGTCGCTCAGAGGCACCGTGCGCGCATGCTCTGCGAGGGTCTTCCGTGCCTCGAGGATGCCCCACGTGAGCAGCGACAGGGCGATGCTGGCGAGTGCGGGCCAGAGAAGTGGCAGGAGCGCGAGTCCGATCGTGGCCATGTCCGGGAGCCTACCCCCCGCACGGTCGCCCGGTCAACAGCTTCCCGAGCCCCCGCAGGCCAACCCCGCGGGGACCCGGGTGCGCAGCCGGACCACCGGGAATCCGGGGGCAGCGGGTCCGGGCGAGCGGGGCGGATGGTGGCACGGGAACGTGGCGGAGGTCAACAAAAAGCCCCGCGACCGTTTGCGCGATCGCGGGGCCATGACGTTGGGTGGGCTGCTCGCTTGGGCTACCGCATGGCGTGCTCCTGGTCGGATTGAATCCGAGAGGCTACAGGATGCCACCAAGGGGCGCTCCGGTCAACCCGGCGGCACGACCCCGCGGCACCACTCGAACATCGCCACCACCGCCGCGCCGTAGACGAGAGCCGCGACGGTCCAGCCGGCGATGCGCTTCATCGCCGGGCCTCGATCTCCGCCTTTGCCGCGGCTCGAAGCTCTGCGGCGCTCGGCTTGGCCCACCAGACCGCCCCGAGGATCGCCCCGATGAGCGCGCCCATCTTCACGATCTCCGATAAGTCCATCCCGAAGATGCTACCGGGGGCCTCGCGTTCGGCTTTGTCCAGCGCCGCAGTCCGAGCCTCGATCCGCACCACGGCATCCCGTGTCGCGCGCACGTCCGCCTCGATGGTCGGCAGCCGCGCGACCTCGGACTCGACGACCGCCAGTCGCCCGAGAACGTCCGTCGCCTCGGCCGGCATCACCCGGCCCTCGCGATCGGCCCCACCGGCACCGAGACAGCCCCCGTCGCGCACGCCGCGCACAGGACGCCGACCTGGAGCACCGACGCGTCGTTGACGTGCCGATGGAGGGTTCGGCACTCCACGCAGACGTGGCGGTGGCACGACGGGCAGGCCGGGTGGAAGCCCGGGGCCGCGCAGGACTGGCAGAGGGGGGAGAGGGTGCTCACTGGTCCTCGATCACGTAGGAGATCGGCGCGGTCGTGGTCCCTGGGCACGTCGGCGTGAAGCCGGTTCCGGCTGCGACCGTGCAGTAGCAGGGACTCGTTCCGCCCGTTGCCGTCGAGGTTGCGAGGCAGGCAGAGGTGGCTGCGGCGGACGTGTCCGCGATCTGCGTGCAGACACCTGCGCTCGGGGTGCAGGCGCCGGAGAGGTGGTTCTTGACGGCGGTGCCGGAGGAGCCGATCTTGGTGCCCGCGTTGTGCGTCAGGTTCAGCGGCGCTGAGCCACTCCAGTCGGCAATCGAGTCGAAATAGGCAGTTGAGCCCCCAAAGCCCAGCCCGATCGCACCGACTGCGCTGCCTGTTCTGTAGATGTAGCCTGTGCAGGGCGAGTCGCCGGTCAAGCAGATTCCGGCACCATTCTTGACCGACAGTCCCATTCCACTCGCTGGTAGCCCTCCGGCGAAGATGGATGCACTTGTGTCGACGGTCGGCGCCCCGCTCCCGTCCCCCGCCGCCCCCGTGTCGTTGTAGCTGAGAGCCCCTCCGCAGACGGTCGCGATCACTCCAGTCGTCGAGGGCGTCCCACCGGCCGCCGTGCGCCGGACGAGGTAGCACTGCGCCCCGGGAACCGCGGTCCATGAGATCGCGTTGTAGTTCGTGCTGCTGAGCGTCGCGTTCGCCGTCGTCGTCGAGGTCGTGGCCGAGTCGACCGTCGCGAGCACCCCGAGCAGGTCGATGGTCGCCTGGACCGCGTAGGTGTCCGTCGTGCTGCCGGCCGTCCCGACGTTCGTCACCGTCGGTGCCCCCGGCGTCGCGAGCGCCTGAGAGACGAGCCCGTGGGTCGTCGTGGCCGAGGTGACCGAGAGCGGCCCGGCGACTGAGACGGTGCCGCCGTCCGTGGCGGGGCTGAGGGGCTGGGAGACGGCGCCGGATGGGGAGACGGCGGAGGGCGGGGGTGCCTCGAAGACCGGCGACCCGAGCTGCCCGAGCAGGAGCGCGGCGGCAATGGTCAGCATCTACAGCTCCATCCAGCGCGTGTCGGCCGGCGAGGTCTGCGCAGCCGCCGCGATGCAGTAGAGGGTCCCCATCGCCGCCGGAAGGACTTGACCGGCGGGCCAGTAGGGTTGCTGGAACGACGCCGCGCTCTGTGCCAGGACCGGGAACCCATTGGTCGCGGTCACGCTCGAGTCCCAGCCGCAGAAGATGGTCGCGGTCCCGTTGTTGAACAGCGCGATGCCGTGCCGAGAGGGAGACGGGAACGCCGGGATCACGGTCGCGGTCGTTCCCACGGCGACGTTGCCGTAGTTGTCGACCGGGGGCGTGCCGGACCGCTGCTGGCCGACCGCGACTGCGGCGACCGTTGCGGCAGAGAGGAGGAGGAGTGCGCGAAGGCGGGTCATGGGGGGGCTCCTAGTAGCCTGCGGCCTGAATCCAGCATCCGAACTGGAAGTTGTCGCTCGATCCCAGGGTGACGGCATCGTCGATGGAGATCAGTAGATCGAAGGCCGATTCGCCCGCTATGGCCATGCCGCCGGCCCCTGCGAGTGACGCCTGGGCCCTGATTCGGGTTGCCTGTGCGACGCCGGTCAGGTATCCGACGATCGGGGTTGCGAAGAGATCCGTGAGCGAGTTCGGGAAGAATGTCGGGAATGGAATCTGGTGCGCCCCGGTCCACAGGAACGTGGAGCCCGCCGAAATCGTCCCAGCCGCGCCGGAGATCTCCAGGGCCAAAAACATCCTTTGCCACAGCGGGGTCCCGCTGGCGACCTGGTAGATTGCCATCTTCGCCGCGGCCACCGTGAGCGACGTTCCGGCTGGGAGCGAAGTTCCAAGGGTCGGAGAACCGGAGCCGATCGCGGGGAAGTTGGTCCACGCCTGGGGCGTAGATGCCGGGAACAGCGACGCCATCGCCACGACCGGGCTGGCCTGGCTTCGACTGCCTGCGGTCAGGGCCGGCGACGGGGCCGGCGTCGCACCGACATCGACGATCTGCTGCCCGTTGTTGTTCACGGCCGACAGCGGCTTCCACTCCACGCCACCGTCGATCTTCGGGGCGCTCCCGGCGATGCCGAGGTGGTGCTGGCCGAGAAGGCCAGAGAGGAATGGGGCCGGCGGGTTCGGGGAGTCTGAGAGCGGGCTGTTCGTTCCAGTCGGTGCGCCCCCGCGCCCGACGTGCCAGACCTGGCCGGCCTTGATGGTGGTGTCGCCGCTGATGACCTGGATGATGTAGAGCGGTATCGCGCACCCGCTGGGATCGAGCGAGGCCGTGGAGACCTGCGACCCACCATAGACGCCGACGCTCCCGCTTCCGCTAGATGCAGGCATGGAGTGAAGGAAGATCCCGGCCGCAGCCGTCGGCTGCATTCCGGCCGTCGTCTGATTCGGTCCCGCGGCCTTGCGGGCGGTTGCCTGGAGGGTCCCCGCGCCAGCCGGGCCGTTCAGCGGCGTGTTCGGGTTGGCGGAGTTGTAGTAGAGCAGCAGCGCGTTCGCCGCCCCGACGCCAAGGCTCGGGTCGTCCGGGTCGGTGGCGTCGAGTTGCTGTCCGAGCGCGTAGACGATGTACCAGTTCGACACGCCACCTAGGGCTGGCGCAGCGAGCGAGAACTGCGACGGTGGAATCCGGCACTCGTGCAGAATGGGCTCGGCGTCCGTCGCCAGGCTTCCGTACCCGGCCGTTGGCGGGCTGGCGCCGCTGGGAAGCGTCGAGATGGCGTCCGTGAGCCCCAGGGCGTAGACGGTCCCTCTGTCGATTTGCAGGAGGAGATTGGACCAGTTGAGCGAAAACCCGGCGACGACCCCATTGGCGCCAGTCACGTGACCGAGGTAGCCCACCTGCAACCCGGTGGTATAGCCTCCGGCGTCGATGCCGACGGCGAGGTTGTTGTAGTACGGGGTTGGGATTCCAATCTCCGGGGTTCCCTGTGCCCCGGGCACCCCGGACGCACCGGACATCGCCCCGCCGAGCAGGCCGAGCGAGGCGTCCCCGATTGCCTTGTCCGTGTCCCGGATGGCCTTCAGAAGGTCGTAGGCCCGCGGAATCTGTCCCTTGAAGAAGATCGGCCGGTCCATCAAATCTCCATCGCTGGCAGGAACGCCACCCAGCATATTACCCCGGCCGCGCGCGCCGCGTCCACGGCCGAGAG
>DAIDHB010000036.1 GCA_027452145.1 Planctomycetales bacterium | reverse complement strand
CATCAGTTACGGCGTCGGCGGCGTCGAGGCCCGTAGCGCGACCGCCGCCGCGGCGGTCGGGCGGCAGCGGTGCACCGCGAGCGGCTGGGCGAGGCCCGGGGAGGCGGTCCTGCAGTCGATCGCGGGGATGTAGCCGGCGACTCCCAGAGGTGCGTTCCCTGTGCGACCCGAATGTCGGCAATCCGGTGCGGTTGCGCGAGTCGATCGCGGACCCACCCCTGGGGCCCGAACCGGCCGGGCTTCGTCGTGCTGGCGGCGACGGCCGGCCGGCTCCGGCGGCTGCGCCGCGACGCCGGCGCGATCCTGGGCGAGCTCGAGCGGGGGCGGGAGGGGGCCGTCCCGGTGGCCGCCGGGCCCGTCTGCTGGGCGGAGGTGGACTTCGCGTCGGCGATCCTCTGGCTCGAGCCCGACGGTAAGGAATCGCTGGCCTCGCGGATGACGTCGTTGGTGCGTCTGGCCTCCCATCGCCCCGGCGCCCGCAACCCGCCGGACCCGGGGGGCCGCCCGATGCGGGGTGGGCCGCAAGCGGCCGTGGTCCGCGCGGGGCCGGTATCATGCCGTCCGGTGGCGCCGGCGGCGCGGCCGCAACCCCCGGCGGGCGCCGCGTCCGCGACGTCGTCCCGTCCGCCGCGGCTCGATGCCGAAAACACATCGTCGCGGTCGCGGGCGCCCCGGGCTCGCCGACGGGCCGGGAGACCAGCTCGGCGGAGCCCGGGGTGGGACGCTCGCAGGTATCAGCGTGGTCGGGCCCGCGCCCGCCGCCGCGCGGTCCCGGCCCTGATCCCGGCCTGCTCGGCGAGCAGGCCGAGCAGCGACCGCAAGGCCGCGACGTCTGCGGCGGAAACCCGCGCCTCGTCGGGCCCCGCCGGCAACCGTCGGAACATCAATGTCTCGTCCACGGGACCGGAGCACCAGTCTCGGACGGCATCCGCGTCCGGGCCGGGGTCCGGCGCCAGCGAGTCGATTGAGAGCGTCCGCAACGCCACGTCCAGCCCGCGGGCCAGCGCCCGGCCGCGGGTGTCCCCCGCCGCATCGCCCGCGGCGACGAGGATCTCCACGATCGCCTGCGCCGCGGCCCGGTGCTGGAGCGCGTCGAGCCCCAGCCAGGACGGCGACAGCCAGGGCGACGCCAGCGCCCGGGCGGTCGGGCCGTAGTCGGCGCCGTCCCGGGTCAGCTCGGCCGCCAACCACAGCCTTGCGAACGCGTTCGCCTCGGAGCCGCCAACGAATCGGTCGATCGCCACCGGCCCCTTCCGTTCGCCCGGCTCACGCCACCGCCAGCGGACGTAGTCGGGCAGCGCCACCGCCGCCAGGTACGACCAGATCCGCATGTCGGCCGCCTCGCGGCGGGTCAGGCGTACCGTGGCGTGCACCCGCGGCGCCAGCCAGGCGTCCGACTCGCCGGGCTTCCGCCGGCGCATCGCCCACTCGACCACTCCCCGCAGCGGCGCCAGCTCGATCGCCCGCCCGAGGCCCAAGTCCTCGACGATGTACGGCCCCGCGTCGATCGCCGCCACCTCGCCGGTGCGGAAGGCCCGATCGGCCACGACGGCCCGCGCGTCGGGGTCCAGGCCCTTCAACAGCTCGCTCATGCTTCGATCTCCCCTTCGACGGACTGGATGTACCGGCGCAAGGCCTTGCCGGCCTGGAGCATCTCCCCGATGGCGGCCTCGGCCCGCGCGTAGAACTCGCCGGCCCCGCGCGGCGACCGCCATTCGGCCGCCGCCAGCTCGAGCAGCTCGCGCGGGGGCCTGCCCGGCGCGACCCTCGGCAGGATGCGGCCCAGCACGTCCCGCTGCCACTCGGCCTCCGGCCAGCCCGCCTGCGGGGGCCGGCCCTCATCCGCGTCGTCGAGGCGGATCCCCGCCATGGCGACGCCGACCAGCTCCAGCCAGACCGCCCGCGCGATCCCCAGCCGCAGGGCGTCGTGCACCCCCCGCCCCGGCGCGTCCCGGCCGTCGTCGTCGCGGAGCAGGCCGTCGAGCCCCTCGAACGAGGCGTTGAGCCACAGTTCCGGCGGCTCGTCCCCCGGCCCGAACGAGACGACATGAGTCGCGTCGGGGAACTGCCTCGCCAGCGGCGGGGCGTCCTCCGCCGCGAAGTCCACCCACCGGACCGGCATCTTGCCGCCCAGCCGCAGGCCCGCCGGCTCGTCGAACAGCAGGTCCCAGCCGGCGGCCTCGGCCACGAGCCGATGCGGGACTCCCCCCGCGGCGGCCGTCAGCCGTGCCCGCAGGATCGCCCGCCCCCGGAAGTTGGCGCGATCGACCTCGATCGTGCCCTGCCACCGCGCCGGGTCGCTCGATGAACGCGTCAGCCGGACCGCCTGGCGGACCCGCGTCGCCGGCCCGCGCACGACGACGATCGATTCCACAGGACCGTGCCGCCGCTCGAGCGCGCCGAGGGCCTCGGCTTCGGCCGCGAGCTCCACCTCCAGGGCGGCCCGCGTCCACCCCGATCGCGCCGCGAACAGGTGGACCCGACTCGCCGCCGACTCGATCAGATCGGGGCGACAGTTGCCGTCGAGCCGCAGGCCGACCACGCGGAGCTGCGGCGGCGGTTCCAGGGTCGGGTAGGAATAAATCACGTCGGTCACGGCTGCACCTCCCGGATGGGCTGGAGACTCCTGATGTCGACGACGATGCACGAGTCGCCCGCCGGCACCGGATGGGACCGCGGGTCGGTCAGGCCCGTGAACCGCACCTCCCTGGTCGCGGCCGGCAGGATCAGGCCGCCGGCCTCGGCGACGCAGCCGGCCGTCGTCGCCTCGAGCGACTCCCAGGCGACGACGACCCTGTCGCCGCCCTCGGCCAGGAAGTAGACGGCCGTGACCAGCCGCGACGGCGTCGGGGCCGGGACCAGCCGCACGCGGGCGGAGACCGACCAGCGGCCGGCGTCGTCCACGGTCCCCGCCTGCGCCACCACACGCGGTCGATCGCGCGGGATCGATTCATCGCCGAGGCGGAGGAGGTCCCGCAGCGACCGCGGGCCGTCGCCTCCGCCCGCCGCCGGCGTGCCGAGCAGCTCGCGGACGCCGTCGACGGCGCGGTCCAGGAACTGCTCGAGCCGCGACCGGGCGCCGCGAGAATAGTCGGCGCGGAGCTGGGTGGTCGCGGTCCAGCGGTCGTGCGCCGGCGGCTCGGCCGCCCGGAGGAATCCCTCGGCCGCGAGGTCGGCCGGCGTGGCGACGCCTGCCCCGCCCGAGGTGCGGGCGGGGGCCAGGCCGCAGAGCAGCAGCGCGCGGACGGGCCGGGACCCGAGGCAGGCCCCCTGGAGCGACCGGCGCTCGACGACCATCCCGGGCCCGCGGCAGGCGATCAGCAAGTTCTGCGGCTCGTCCGGCCCGCCGTCGTCATCCTCGCGCGGTGCCCCGTCCGCCGCGACCACGAGCAGGACCGCGTCGTGCGGCTGCTCGCCGTGGCCGGGCGGGGCCGTGCGCGCGGGGACCGCGAGTCGGACGGGGCGGCATGCGACCGCGCCGTCGACCAGGGCGTCGCCGGCCCGGCCCTCGCGATAGGCCCGCAGCATCCCCGCGCAGGCCGACACGTGCCGATCCGGTTCCGCGACGTGGGTCGAAGCGGGCCGTCGCTGGTCGTAGGCGCGGCGGCCGTCGTAGGACTCGGCCCGGACCGACAGCCGGCCCCCGAGGATCGCCGGGAAGAAGTTCCGCGACGCGGCCCGGGCCAGCTCGGCGGCCAGCTCGTCGGGGTCCCGCTCGCGGTCGGCGGCCGGGTCGTGGAAGCCGACCACGCAGATCGACGTCCCGTTGCCGCCGCGGCCGAGGCCCAGCGCGCCGGCCAGCGACTCGTCGCCCCGGATCGACTCGGCCCCCGAGCCGTCGGCCGCGGGGAGGCCGAACCAGCCCGGCCCGGCGTAGTCCGAGCCGCCGAGCGCGTGCCAGGCGAGCTCGCACCGGCCGAAGAGGCGGTGCGACTCCGGGCCGCCCTCGGGCCCGGCCGGCCGCGAGCCGAAGAGGACGGTGGCCAGGCGGGAGGCGCGCCACAGGACGGCCTTGCCCAGCCCGAAGGCGCCGCCGGCGGCCTCGTCCTTGTCCGAGTGGAGGTTATTGCGGCACAGGGCCGCGAAGTGGCCCGCGCCCCGCTCCGGGCCGGCCAGCCCGACCGTGCCCCGGTCCTCGACGACGAGCAGGAGCAGCCCCTCGCGGTCGACCCGATCGAGCCCGTCGCGGAGGAGGGCGCCGAGCTTGTGGCCGCCCTCGGCCGCGGCGTGGAGATGGCCCACCAGGGTGTCCCAGGCGAGAGCCCGCAGGTAGGCCCGTGCCTCACCGTCGGCCAGGCGGACCAGGCGGAAGGCGACCTCGACGGCCGACCCGGGATCGGCCGCGGCGTCGAGCGCGTTCTGGAGGACCTCCCGGACGAACACGTCGAGCTCGGGATCGAACGACCAGACATTCGAGTTCCCGAAGTCGCGCCCGCCGTCCCGAGGCGCGGGGCGGAAGTCCCAGCCGGCCTGCGGCCGCAGCGGCGTGCCCGCGTCCCCTGCCGCCGACCCGACCCGCCCGGCCAACCAATCGGGCGGGATGCCTAGGTGTTCCGCGATCTTGTCAATCCGCGCCCGGGTGGGCGTCCTGGTCCCCGCCAGCCAGCGGTCCACATCGGCCGGGCGGGTGCCCAGGCCGCGAGCCAGCGCCCTGGTGTCCAGCCCGGCCCCCGCCATCGCGCGCCCCAGCCTGCGAGCGAACGACTCGTCTTCACCTTCCAGCGAGATATCCACGTCCTTCTGCCGTCGCGAGCGACGGCCCCCTTTGCGGTGATTCGTGATGGTGTTGATCTCAGGGCCGACGCGCCCCGCGGCCATGGCACCGCAGCACGCCGAGGCGAGCGTCGATCCGAGGGAGGAGTCTCGGCTGCCCGGCGGATTCGACGCAACCCGAGTTTGCGACGGGGAGCACCCTCGGGCCGGAAGCTCCCCGAGGCGCCGGCGTCGCACGGCCGGCAGACACGGCGATCGGCCGGACCTCCCGAGATGAAGCGAGACCGGAAGTGAGACGCGCCAGGTGGCGGGGTGCCATGGGGTTGTGGCCGGCTGTCTCACGTCTCGCCAGAGCCGCGACGCCGGAGGCCCGGCCGAAGGCGGTGCCGAAGAGGCAGGATCCGGCCCGCGAACCTTCCTAGCGTTAGGAAGATTCGGCCGGCCGATCTGCGCCGGCCCGTCCGGTGAGCCGACCTCGTCCCGCGCGCCACGCGGCAATCTCCCCCTTGCGCCCGCCGTCAGGTTCGATCGACGCCCCCGATCGCAAGTTCCGAGGCCGACCTGCGGCCGCCGATCGCGCTCTCCGGGTTGCGGCCCGATCCGAATCTCGCCAACGTGGTCCGGACGGCGATCACCCGACCCGTGGGACGCGGCTGCGGCCTTCCTTCGGAGGGCATCGCCGTGGGCGGGGTGCCGGGCTGCGGCCCGACTCCGGCCCCGGTCAGCCTGGGGACGACCGTCGGCCCGGTCGGGCGCCGGACGGCTTCGGGGACACGAGAACGCACCATTTCGGGCGTCGCGACGACGCCGGGGGCTATTCCGATGCACGCGGAACAGGGAATCATCCAGACCCAGCCATTCGACGCGACGGCGATCGAGATCGCCGGCCCGATCACGCCGACAGAACACGACGACGACGGTCCGATCGAGGTCGACCATGCGGGGTCGCCGGCCGGCGCCGCGGGCGAGATCATCATCGGGCCGGTGGGCCTCTCGCTGGTGCCGGCCGCCCGGCACCGGCACCGGATCACGGTCCGCCGGCCGCCGGGCGGCGAGGTCATCGCCGTCGACACAGTCGAGCTGGCGCGCGCCGTCCAGCGCGAGCGATTCATCGAGCAACCCCTCGAGGCGCTCGACCTGCCCGCCGCCGAGGCCGGACCGCTCGAGGGCGGGTTGAACGTCGCCCTCCTCCAGCTCGCCGCCGAACCGGGCGGGGCCGGCGCCCCGGAACACGCCGCGGGGCTCCGCCCGGAGTTCCGGGTCATCGCCGGCTCCGACGACCCCGAGCTCGACGGCCTCTACCTGGTCGATCC
>DAIDHB010000035.1 GCA_027452145.1 Planctomycetales bacterium | reverse complement strand
CTCCTCGAGGAACGCCTGCTCGGCCAGGCGGACGGCCTCCTCGAACCGGGCCCGGACCCGCTCCTGCTCGCGGGCGTAGAGGTCGGGGGCGAGGCGGACCAGGTACTCGGGCGGGTCGACGGAGGGATAATCCCAGGCGACACCGAAGAGGCCACGGAGGGTCTCGGGGTAATCCGAGGGGTTGAACAGCGAGCCCAGCCGCAAGGCGGCCGCCCGCTTGAGCTCGTCGAAGTGGCGATCAAGCTCGGCGACGGCGTCGTCGAGCTCGGCCCGGTAGTCGGCGAGGGTGCGGTCGAAGTCGTCGATCGCCTCCAGCCGGATGAGCCGGATGCCGGGCTCGGGGAACGGCAGCGAGAGGCCCTTCCAGTAGTCGCTGATCTTGGTGCGGATCGCGGTCACGGCGCGGAAGGCGGCGTGCTTCGTGTCGAGCAACTTTTTCCCGGCCGAGAGGAATCCGCCCTCGGCGTCGAACGCGCGGGCGGCCTGGGCCTTCTGGTCGGCGGTGAGAGCGCGCTGGATGCCCCACCAGGTGAAGGCGAGGCGGACGGCGGCCATGGTGGTGCGGAGCCGCTCGGCGGGGTTGTAGGTCACGGTCCGGATGCGGGCCTCCGCGGGCGGGGCCTCGAGGTTGTCGAGCAAGGTGGGCATGTCTCCTCCGGATGGGGGACGATCGCGAGTATCGGCCCCTCCCGACCGTCGGGAGGGGCATTCTCGCGAGTAACGCGAATTTCGCGGGAGCGTTCCAGGACGAACGAGGGAGTCGGCGCAGGTTCCAGGGACAGGAGCCCGTCCAGGCAGGTCCGCAGGCTCGCCTCGGTGCGCGCCCGGGCCACGGCCAGCAGCCGCCGGGCCGCCGACCCGATGTCGCACACCAACGTGGGATGGGTGTGTCCCCGGCCCCAGGCGACATCGTCGATGACCGGCGCCGTCACCCTGCCGAGGTCCCGGTGCGCCAGGCCCGACTCGACCGCATGGCCCACCGCCCGGCGGACGCCGTCCCACGAAGTGCGGAAGACCGAGGCCACCTCGCTCCCGCTCGGCCGCCTCCCCCATGCGTCGGCCGTTGACGACTCACGTCTCGGCTCGCCGGCCCGGGGAGGCGCTTGCGTCGGGCAGGACGGCGCCCGACACTGGTGTCGGCCCGAAGACTTTGCCGTGCATCGCGTCCGACCTGGGGCACGATCCCCGAGGGGCCGGGCGACGTCCGAGTCTTCGCGGCCGGGAGGCCCACCCATGACGCCAGGACCCGTCCCGCCCGCCGTCGGTCGCCGTCCGGCGATCTCGTCCAGGGTGCTCCTCGCGGCCATCGCCGCCTGGTCGGCCGGCGGCGCCGCCGCGGCGCGCGCGGCCGACGCGCCGTTCCCTTACGTCCGGGCCAGGGCCTTCCACATCCCGCCCGAGACGACGACGGAGGAGTCCGGCTACTTCTCGCTCTGCGAGGGGCTCAACGGCAAGATCTACATCGGCACGGCGGCCTACGGGCGCGATGCTTACCTCGTGGAGTTCGACCCGGCCAGGGACACGATGCGCGTCGTCGTCGACGCCCATCGGCTGGTCGGCCTGCCGCTCACGCCCACGGGATACGCCGCCCAGGCGAAGATCCACACGCGGAACTTCGTCGGCCCCTCCGGCAAGATCTACCTCGGCACCAAGCAGGGCTATCCCAGCCCCGCGGAGCGGGAGGCGCTGAAGCGCGGCGAGAAGATCCCCGTCTACCGCGGCGGGTACGTAATCGTGTACGACCCGAAGACCGACACCGCCGAGAATCTCGGGATGCCCATGCCGCTGGACCACAAGCAGGTCGCGGCGGGCAAGACAGAGGGTCAGGGGGTGATCGACGTGACGGCCGACGAGGCCCGCGGCCTGATCTACGTCATCACCTGCGAGGGGCAGCACTGGATGCTGTACAACACCCAGACCAGGGCGTTTCGCGAGCTCGGCCCGATCCTCCGCGACCAGCCCAACACGCTGATCGACGCCCGGGGGCGGGGGACGGCGATCACCGCCGATTACCGCGTCGCCCGCTACGACCCGGCCGCCGATCGGGTGACGGTCGACCCACTGCTGGTCGACGGCAAGCCGTTCGCCGAGTACCTGGGCGCCCAGCGGGTCCACCCCGACTGGCGGCTCATGCCGGACGGCCGGACGGCCTACCTCCAGTTGCTGGACGACCCGCGGATGTTCCGCGTCGACCTGTCGACCCCGTCGGGGCAGCCGGTCGCGGCCAGGGACCTGGGCGAGCGCGTCCGGGGAAAGCACCCCGACTCGCGCGGATCGATCGCGATCGGCCCCGACGGCCGCGTCTACTCGTCGATCCGGGTGGACAACGACACCGGGTTCGGCTCCGGCTACCTCCACCACCTGATCCGCCACGACCCGGCGACCGGCCGGATGGACGACCAAGGCGTCTTCGCCGTCACCAATCCCGGCTTCTTCGACTTCGCCGCCGGCCCGGGCAAGAATCCCGACGGCTCGCCGCGGCCGGTCCACGGCTTCCACACCCTGCCCGACGGCACCCTCACGCCGCTCCACGTCATCATGGCCCTGATCGTCGCCCGCGATGGGACGATCTACGCGACGACGATCTATCCCTTCACCTTGCTGAAGGTCGAATCGGTCAAGGCGGCCCGGCCGGGCTCGTGAACTGGACCCTCCCCCGCCGACTCCGCCCGCCCAGGAGCCCCGGACCATGACCCGCACCACCCGCCTTCGGATCGCGTTGCTGGGGTCGGCCATCGGCCTCCTCCCGGCGTCGGCCGCCGGAGGCGACGACCCGCCCCTTCGTCGGGTGGCCGCCGCGGTGACGGTGTACCGGCACAATTCCCACGCCGACGTCATCGTCAGCCGCCTGCTGCTGACCGACATGCTCGACGGGACCGGGAAGGACTCGCGGCTGAAGCTCGCCTCGCTCTACACCGATCAGAAGCCCGCCGACGACATCAGCCGACTCCTGGCCGCGTCCCACCGGTTCCCCGTCAAGACGAGCATCGCGGACGCCCTCACCCTGGGGACGGGCCGGCTGGCGGTGGACGGCGTGCTCCTGATCGCCGAGCACGGCGATTACCCGTTCTCGGCGACGGGTAACCACCGGTACCCCAAGCGGCGGTTCTGGGACGAGACCATCCGGGTCTTCCGCGAGAGCGGCCGGGTCGTGCCCGTCTTCCTGGACAAGCACCTGGCCGACAACTGGGAGGACGCCCGCCACATTTACGACACCTCCAGGGAGTTGGGCATCCCCCTGATGGCCGGCTCGTCGGTCCCGCTCACCTGGCGCCACCCACCCGCCGACGTCGCCCGCGGTGCCCGACTGGAGCAGATCGTCGCCCTGACCTACGGGACCACCGACGCCTACGGCTTCCACGCGCTGGAGGCCGTGCAGGCCCTGGCCGAGCAGCGCCGCGGCGGCGAGACCGGCGTCCGCTCCGTCCGCTGCCTGAGCGGCGACGCCGTCTGGCGAGCGCTGGACCGGCCCATCTGCGACCCGTCGCTCTTCGAGGCCGCCCTGCGCCGCGTGCCGGCCTACCGCGGAGGCCGGGCCCTGGACCGCGCCGCGGTGCCGGCGCCCAAGCTGATGATCGTCGAGTATGAGGACGGACTGAGGACCTTCCTCTTCGAGCTGAACGGGGCGATCGTCGACTGGGCCGCCGCCTGGCGCTACCGGGACGAGCCGCGCGTCGAATCGACCCACTTCTGGACCCAGGAGGCCCGGCCGGGTGCCCACTTCACCCTCCTGCTCCACGGCATCGAGTCGATGATGCTGGAGGGCAAGCCTGCCTGGCCGGTGGAGCGCACGCTGCTCACGAGCGGCACGCTCGACGCCCTGCTCCGGTCGTACACCCAGGGCGGCAAGGCGGTGGACACGCCCCAGCTCCGGGTGCGCTACCAACCGACCTGGCGGTGGCGGGAGCCGCCGCCGCCACCGCCGGGGCGCCCCTGGAGTGAGCAATGAGCGACCGCCAACCGCGGTGCCGTCGGTCTGGGCCTGCTGGCCCGGAGGGACGACCGCACTCGGGGCCACTCCGGAGAGGGTCAGCTCTCGGCGTCGTCATCGTCCGCGTCGTCATCGTCGCGCACCATCGGCTCGCGGCCGAGGGCCTGGCAGGCGAGCACGTACGCGTGCCCGAGGTCGATCCAGGATTCGTCGCCCACCGGAACCGGCAGGTCATCACCGCCGCGGTCCTCGCCACCCAGGCGAACACAGCCG
>DAIDHB010000034.1 GCA_027452145.1 Planctomycetales bacterium | reverse complement strand
GGGGCAGGAGCGGATCGATCCACTTCCAGAGACGAGGGTCGATTTCATAGCGTCGCATGGTGGGCCTCCCTTCGGAAACCTCCCACCTTCATAATAACTGAAAAACCGTTTCTCAGACAGAGCCTAGTGGCAGAGCGCCTGGCTCTTAACCAGGTGGGTGAGGGTTCGAGCCCCTCTGGTCCCATGCGGCGGACCGGGTTACACCGGCCGCCGCCACGGAGGCAGCGGCACCGGTCGTCCAGCGGCGAGGACTCCGCACCCGTAATGCGGCGACGTGGGTTCGAGTCCCACCCGGTGCTTGTTCGCGGTCCCCTGACAACCGGGTTGGTTTGAATGGATCAGGTTCTGAGGTGCCCATGATGTAGCGGAAGCCTACCGCCTTGCCATGGCGGATGTGCGGGTTCGACTCCCGCTGGGCACTTGGTCTGACGTTTCGGGATGTGGGAAAGCCTGGTTAATCCGCCTGCTTCGGGAGCAGGAGATCGCCGGTTCGAATCCGGCCATCCCGACCTTTGGTTGAGTGAGAATCGATGAATTTGAGACCGGTGTGGCCGAACGGTAAGGCGGCGCCCTGTTAAGGCGACGATTGGAGGTTCGATTCCTCCCGCCGGTGCTCGTAGGTTTTGTAGTGATTCTGGAATGCGACCCGGAAGGGCAAGCCGATGGGCGACGGCACCCGATTCGAGATCGGGCGAGCGACGAGCCTTGAGGGTTCGACTCCCTCTCCTTCCGCTGCGATGGGTCGGTCGATGCGGTGAGATTTGAACACGAATGCGCGGGGTTGGTCTAGCGGCACGACTCCTGGCTTCCAACCAGGCAACCGGGGTTCGAATCCCCGATCCCGCAATCGGTGAGGGAAGGGACGAGGTGAAGCATGGGAACGACTCGGGAATCGGCTAATCGGCAGGCTCCCTGACTTTGAATCAGGCGGTGGAGGTTCGAGTCCTCCTTCCCGAATCTGTGGACCGAGTGACGAGTGGAGAGATTCCGGGGCAGTTGCTGCTGGTAGTGACGCCACGCTCTGAACGTGGAGGCCGCTGGTTCGATTCCAGCCCCCGGAACTTCGGTGTCGAGACCATGGGAGAACGTGACCATGACCCAGAACGGAAGCCAACCGGCCGGATCAGGGGCCCGTCCTGAAAACGGGTGGCGGCCACGGGCCGCTTGTGGGTTCGAGTCCCACGGCTTCCGCTCGCGTCGCCCGGGTACGCCAACCGGCCGAGCGGCCCGACTTAAAATCGGGTGCATGTGGGTTCGAATCCCACCTCGGGCAGTCGGAGCGGTGCGAACCCTGGATGAAAACGCGTGTCTGGTTTGATGAGGCTCGGTAGGCAACTGGCAGACCACTCTCGTTCAGACCGAGAGATGCTGAGGGTTCGAATCCCTCCTGAGCCATTGCGATTTCGGATCGAAAGCAGATCGCTCGGTCCGACTCGTCGAACGCCCTCGCGGAGCAGCCCGGAGTGCTCGCCACCCTGTCAAGGTGGAGATCGTGGGTTCAAATCCCATCGAGGGCGCTGGATTTAATGGGATGGGGTGGGATCAGAACAAAAGAAGATCGGCACGATACGCAAACCGGCAAAGCGGCCAGGCTCAAACCCTGGTGAGCTGTGGGTTCGACTCCCACTCGTGCCATGGACAATTTCGGGTGGTGTCCCTCACGGCGGCCTGTAAAGCCGTTGCCAGAAAACAGTGAGGCGGATGGCGCGAGGTTCGACTCCTTCACCACCCATGGCGGATTACGAAGCACGACGGCCCCGTCGTCTACCGGCAAGGACACCACCCTCTCAAGGTGGAGAAGGGGGTTCGACTCCCCTCGGGGCTACTGGACCGGAACAGGCCTGGGCGAGGGAGGTTTTCTCGTCCGCCGGGAAACCCGACGCCTTGGCGGGTTCTTGCATCAGGCGCCGCTGATCTTTTCGTAATCCCAGAACTGGATGATGTCGCCGCGTCGATTGCGGCCATTGTCATGCATGCCGGGCGAGGCGATCAGGGCCAGGGTGGCGTGGTCGCGCGACAGGGCCAGCCGCTGGATCGGCGGCCGGGCCGGCAGTTCCAGGAGGATTCCGGACTGCCCCGAGGCGAGGTCGAGGAACCGGACCTGTCCGTCGAGGCCGGCGAAGAGCAGCCGGGCGCGGTCAGGATCGAATTCGAGGTCGTAGATATAACCGGGGACTAGCCGCGAGCCGCGCGCGGACTCGACGGTGGTCTCGGCGATGTCGACCGCGAGCGACGGGCGCGCGAGGTCGCCGTCATGGTCGCGAACTTCGCGCCAGGGGTAGACGCGAACGCCGGCCAGGGTTCCCAGCGCGAGCCATTCCCCGGATGGATCGAACCGGATGCGGAAGACGCCCTCGCGACCGTGTTCCGGCTCGTTCAGGACCGGATTCGCACGGCTCCGGGTGACCTGATCGCGCATCTGACGAATCTGCTCCTCGATCTGCCGCTCGATCAAATCCCGGAGTTGCACCGTCGAGTCATCGCCGCGCGACGGACCTTTGGGCTCAAGAGAGGCCAGCATCGCCGAGTATTGCTGTCGAATCCGCTGCTCCATCGCACCGAGATCGATGCTGGCCATTTGGGCCTGGACTTGACGCTTCATCTGCTGTTCGATCGGGCTCGGAGCGTAACGGCCGCCGACGTACCGTGTGCGGAGGATCCGGCCGGAGGCGATGTCCGCGACGAAAAGTCGACAGCGGTCATCGACCAGAACGAGTGATGAACCCGACGGATGGGCCGCCGCGAGTTTGGCGTGGGGCAACTCGATCGTGCGCGCGGTCCCCTCGGCGATCGGCGTGAGGATGACGCGTCCTTCCTCGCCGTGCGAGCTGACGGAGACCATCGCCGACTCATCGGGCAGGAAGCCGACGCAGTGCACGGCGCGGATCTGGGGCACGTCGGCGATGAGCCGGTTCTCCTGGAGATCCCAGAGCGCGGCCTTCCACTCGCCGGCGGCGTTGGCGGCGGCGAGATACCGGCCGGAGGGGCTCAACTCGAGGCCATGGACGTGGGGCCCGATCGCCCAGGGCGTGGCCGCCGGATCGGCCGACCAGGGAGGTCCGTGCCGCTCGATCGGCCTCGGCTGCTCGCCTGTGTCGGCGTGATTGCTCCAGGCGACGAGGAAACCCTGGCCATCGGGAGACGGGCACAGCCAGGGGTGGGGGCTGAGCAGGCCGGTCAGTCCGCCACGCTCGGCGAGAAGCCGTCCCTGTTCCCGCAGGCGCTGCAATTCCTCCTCGATCGCCGCATCGGCCTGGCGTTTCCGAGCTTTTTGGCTGGTCTCATCCGGTACATGGAGGAACTCGTCCCAGCCTTCGATGTCGTCCGTTTCGTCGTTCTCGTGGAGATACTCGTAGCTCGTGAGGGCGTTGCGGATGCCCAGGGCGTCGGCGAATTCCTCCATCAGGCCCGAGACGAACACATCGCGCTGGACGGCCTGCGCGGCGAGGCGCTCGCGGACCGCGGCGAACTTCGCGGGGTCGTTGGCCAGGTGGGCGAAGGTCTCGGGCCGGCCGCTCAGTTCGAGTCGTTCCTTCTCGGAAATATCGCCGCCGAAGTAGTCGGGCACCGAGTTGTACTGATCCACGCGGCGGCCGTCGCGATAATATTCATATGCGAAGATGTCGTCGTCATGGACGAGCATCGCGATCAACTCGCCCTTTAGCCGCCGGGCCAGTTTGCCTGCGACGCCGAAGTCCTGCCCGGCGCCGTTCGGATACACGCCGATCCAGCCATTGAGCGGTGGACCGAGCAAGAACTGGCGCTGATCCCTGGCCAGTCGCTCCAGGGCCGAGCGGACTGAGTCGCGATCCTCGCTCCGGATCTGCACCGAGCCGTAGAAGCCGCCCATCGCGTCGCCTCCGCCGGTTGGTCGGGTCGCCACTGAAGCAATCCCGAAAAGCCGTTGTGCCGCCTGTTATCCATGAAGCGGCGGCCGGCAGCAAGCTTGAAATCGTGAAGCGGATGACGCGAGGTTTGCCGGCTCACGACCATGGGTTCGGTCAGGAGAGGCCCTCGCGCGATGGCGCGCCGCCAGGCTTGCCGACCTGCCGCCAGGATGAGGCGACGGTGGCGACCAGGTGGCCCGATTTGGGATGCTGAGGCTCGATGTCGGCGGGAAGGTCGTGGGCGCGGAGCGCGGCAGTCGTCGATGGTCCGACCGAGCCGACGACGACGTGATCCCGGAGCGCGGCCCGCACGTCGTCCTCAATCCCGTCGGCCGCGGCGACCTGGAGGACATGGTCGACCTGCTGGGCGGAGGTGAACAGGGCCACGTCGATACGGCGTCCGGCGATCTCGGCGAGGGCCGAGCGCAGCGGGCCGGTGTCCTCGGGGAGGGCCCAGCGGTAGACCGGGACCCGGGTCACGACGGCGCCTCGGGATTCCAGGCCGGCGACCAGCTCGGGAGCCGGCTTGCCGTATTCCTGGACTGCGACGTGCAAACCGGCGACGGGGAGCCGGTCATCGATCAGGACGAGGGTCTCGCGCCAGGTGTTGGGCTCGGGGACCTGGAAGTCGATCGCGACCCCGAGCGCGCGGAGCGCCGCCGAGGGCTTTGGTCCGCGCGCGACGACCTTCGGCTTCCGCAATGCGTCGGGCCAGCTCGACCGGGGGAATCGAGAGTCGAGCGCATCGACGAGGAACCGGACGCCGACGCCGGTCTCGAAGATGACGACGTCGAACCGGCCGGCCTGGAGGTCCTCGGCGAACGAGACTGCGGCGGCGTTGTCGTCGAGCGGGACCTCGCGGAGCGCGGGGGCGGCGACCGGGGTGCCGCCGTGACGGGCCACCATGTCGGCGAGCGAGCCCGCCATCCGGGCCTCGAAGATCGCGACGCGGGCGCCGTCGAAGGGAGTGGACGAATCGGTGCTCATGATGATCGGGCTCGTCGGATTCGATCGAGGTTATTCGGCGAACGAGGTCCGGGCGAGGGCCTCGGACCTGGCGAGTACCGCAGAGGGGAGCGGTGGGAACTCTCCGGCGCGGACCTCGACATTCCTGAGGATACCCTGCCAGCCCCGGCTGACGTAAGCGAGCGCCATCGCACCGCCGACTCCGCCCGCCAGGCCGAAGGCGAGGAATCCGCCGGCGAAGCTGCCGGTCGTCTGCTTCAGCAGGCCCAGGGCGACCGGTAGCGCGAAGCCGCCGAGTCCGCCCGCGGCGCCGACGATCCCGGTCACGACGCCGATGGAGCGGGGAAAACGCCGCGGGACGAGCTGGAAGACGCATCCATTGCCCATCCCCAGCGCGACCATGACGGTAAAAAGCAGGGCGGTGCCGGCGGACAGCGTCGGATGGGCACCGACAAAGGCGGACGCGACTCCCGCCACGAGGTAGAGGACGCCGAGCACCCGGACGCCGCCGAGGCGGTCGGCGAGGTATCCGCCCACCGGCCGGAGCGCCGAGCCGGCGATCACGCAGATCGTGGCGAAGTTGCCCGCCTGGACCGGCGAGAGCCCGTACTCGCCGTGGAAGAAGACGTTCAGGATGCTCGCCAGCCCGACGAAGCCCCCGAAGGTGATCGCGTAAAACAGGCAGAACCACCAGGTATCGGCGAGCCTGAGGACATTCAGGTAGTCGCCGATGGGACGCGGCGGTGCGCCGTCTGGGCTCTCGCGGGTGAAGATGATGAGCATTCCGACGGTCGCCAGCACCGGCAGGACCGCGAGGCCGAAGACGGCATGCCAGCCGAGGCTCGTCGCGAGCCGGGGTGCCAGGAACGTCGCCAGTGCGGTGCCGACATTTCCGGCCCCCGCGATCCCGAGCGCCAGGCCCTGGAACCGCGGAGGATACCAACGACTCGCCAGCGGCAGCGCGGCGGCGAAGCTGGCGCCGGCGACGCCGAGCATCAGGTCGACCGCGAGGATCTGCTCGAACCGACGGGCCCAGAGCCAGCCGAGCAGCAGCGGGATCGTGGTGAGCACCATCCCCAGGATGGCCGATTTCCGCGCTCCGATCCGGTCGGCGAGCAGGCCCACGGGCAGGCGGAGGAGCGCACCGCCGAGCACCGGCAGCGCGACGAGCAGCCCCTTTTGCGAGTCGGAAAGGCCGAGCTCGGGCGCGATCGCATTGGCCAGCGCCGCGGGGATCAGCCAGACCATGCAGCTCACGGCGAAGTAGACGAAGGCGCCCACGAGGGTCGGGGCATGTCCGGCGTGGCGGAAATCGGTCAGGCTCAGGCGCATCAGGTTCGGGCTCCGGTGATTGCGGAGGCGGCGGGTTGATGGTGGGATCAAACGCAGGCGACGGTGCAGGACCTGGCGGCGCGAAGGCGGCGCTGGAGCTCACGCTCGGGCGGCAGCTCGATGAGGACGTTTTCTCCGTCCACGCGGACGGGGAACACCTCGACCCGAGAGTCGTCGCCGCTGAGACACTCGCCCGACTCGAGCGAGAAGGTCTTCTTGTGCATCGGACAGGCGACCTTGGGGATGCCCTGCTGGTCGCCGATGATGCCGCGGGCGAGGACCGCCTCGCGGCGATGCGGGCAGGTGTTCTGGCAGGCGTACCACTCGCCCCGCGACTCGAAGCGGAAGACGGCGATCTCGAGCTCGCCGCACCGGACGGCCATACCGCCATCGCGAGGAAAGTCGCTTACCGAGCCGACGCGGACCCAGCGGTCTGGTGCAGGGTGATCGTCGGACCCGTTGCGATGGACGGTCGTTCGGAGGGGGGTGATCATGTCGAGAGGCACGAGGTCGGGAGGCGCATCGGAGGGCCCATGCCCAGCCTGTCCGGGCACGATCTCAACTCCCGCCTCCGACGTCTCATCGTCGGCGAACTGGCGGAAGAATCGCTGCTTCTCGGGGTCGTCGACGACGGCCTTCCACTCGCACTGGTAGGAATCGACGAGCCGCTGCATCTGCTGCTCGAGGTCGGTCGCGATGCCGAGGCGGTCGTTGACGATCACGTCGCGCAGGTAGTCGATGCCGTCCTCGAGGCTCTCGAGCCAGACGGAGGTGCGCGTCAGGCGATCGGCGGTGCGGATGTAATAGATGAGGAAGCGGTCGAGGTATCGGATCGCGGTATCCTCGTCGAGGTCGGAGGCGAGGAGGTCGGCGTGCCTGGGCCGGGCGCCGCCGTTGCCGCAGACGTAGAGGTTGTAGCCCTTCTCGGTGGCGATCAGGCCGAAGTCCTTGCCCTGGGCCTCGGCGCACTCGCGCACGCAGCCCGAGACGGCGCCCTTGAGCTTGTGGGGCGCGCGAAGTCCGCGATAGCGCAGCTCGACGCGGATCGCGAACCCGACCGAGTCCTGCACGCCGAAGCGGCACCAGGTCGAGCCGACGCAGCTCTTGACCGTGCGGAGAGCCTTGCCGTAGGCGTGCCCGCTTTCGAATCCGGCGGCGACCAGCTCGGCCCAGATCTCGGGAAGCTTCTGGACCGGGGCCCCGAAGAGATCCACGCGCTGGCCGCCGGTGATCTTGGCGTAGAGGCCGTACTTGCGGGCGACCTCGCCGAGCACGATCAATTTCTCGGGCGTGATCTCGCCGCCGGGGACGCGCGGGACGATCGAGTACGTCCCGCCGCGCTGGAGGTTGGCGAGGAAGCGGTCGTTGGTGTCCTGGAGCGTCGCGTGGGCCGGGTCGAGGACGTTGTCATTCCAGAGGCTCGCCAGGATCGAGGCGACCGCCGGCTTGCAGACCTCGCAGCCGCTGCCGGTTCCATGCGCGGCGATCAGCGCGTCGAACGTCCTGACATCGCGGATCATCGCAATCTGGTAGAGCTCCTGCCGGGTGTGCGGGAAGTGCTCGCAGATGCCGTTGTCGACCCGGCCGCCGGAAGCTTTCAGCTCCTCCTTGAGGATCTCGTCGAGGCGAGGGCTACAACCGCCGCAGCCGGTGCCGGCCCGCGTGCATTCCTTCACCTGCTTGAGCGTGGCGAGCTGCATTTCTCGGACGGCCATGCGCACCTGGCGCTCGCCGACGCCGTAGCACGAGCAGACCTGGGCGTCGCCGGGACGGCCGCACTCCGACTTCCGGCCGCCCGAGAGCAGCTCGCCGGGAGCCATCGACAGCGGTTCCTCGCTGCGGTACTGGGCGACCAGGCTGCCGAAGTCGGAGGTGTCGCCGACCAGGATGCCGCCGAGCAGGCGGATGCAGTCGGGGCTGAAGTTCAGCTTCTTGTAGACGCCGCCGAACGGGTCGTGATAGGTCAGGGCCTTCGAGGTCGATGGAGCCGCGAAAGCGTCGCCGAAACTGGCGACGTCCACGCCCATGAGCTTGAGTTTGGTCGACTCGTCGGAACCGGCGAATGCGCGGGTCGCACCCATCAGGTTCGCCGCTGCGACGTCGGCCATGTCGTACCCAGGTGCGACGAGTCCGTAGATCATGCCCCGGTGTGCGGCGACCTCGCCGATGGCGAGGATCTCGGGGTCGGACGACCGCATGGCGTCGTCGACGAGCACCCCGCCACGCTCGCCCAGCTCCAGCCCGCAGGATCGGGCCAGCTCGTCGCGCGGTCGGATCCCGGCCGAGATCACGACCATGTCGACGTCCAGCCGCGTGTCGTCGGCAAACTCGAGCCCCTCGACCTTGCCGTTGCCGAGGATCTGCTGCGTGGACTTGCCCAGGTGGACGCGGACGTTCATTGCCTCGATCTTCTCGAGCAGCGTCCTCGCGCCGGTGTCGTCGACCTGGCGAGGCATCAGCCTGGGGGCGAATTCGACGACATGGGTTTCGAGCCCGAGGTCGCGGACCGCCCGGGCGGCCTCGAGTCCCAGCAGGCCGCCGCCGATCACGGCCGCGGAGGCGACGCCCTTCGAGTAGGCAAGGATCCGCTCGAGGTCCTCGATCGTCCGATAGACGAACACGCCCTTCCTGTCGATGCCAGGGACGGCCGGCACGAACGGCGACGAGCCGGTCGCCAGCACGACGGCGTCGTAGAGGGTTTCTCGGCCCGTCGAGGACACGACGACCTTCCGCTCGCGATCGATCGCGGCGACGCGCTCGCCGACGTGCAGGGTGATGCCCTCCTCGGCGTACCACGAGGCGTCGGCGAGCTGGAGCGCCTGGGGCTCGCGCACCTCGAAATACTTCGAAAGGTTCACGCGATCGTAGGCGGGCCGGGGCTCCTCTCCGAAGACCACGATCTCGTAGCGGCGGTCGGGATCGTACTGCCGCAGGCGCTCGCAGAATCGGTGGCCGACCATCCCGTTGCCGATTACCACCACGGTCTTCTTCGAACGATTCACGGCGATCATTGCGGCGCCCTCCTGGAGGTGTGCGTATCGGTTTCTCGACGGGACTTGCGAATGCCCGCCGGGCTGTCGTCGTCGGCGATCGTCCGCACACGAGCCGCGCAGGATTTGTAGGCCGGCTGGCGCGATTCCGGGTCGAAGACCGCGTCGGTGAGGCGGTTGGTCGAGGCGTCGTGCATGGGCAGGAAGAGCTGGCCGCGTGGGATCGTCGGAGTGGGGAACGCGCGGACGCGGGCGAGCCCCCGGCGCGATTCGACGATCACCCACTGGCCGGACGCGATGGCGAGCGCGCCGGCGTCGTCGGGATGGATCTCGACATAAGGGTCGCGCGGGGCGAGCTTGCGCAGGATGTCGGACTTCGACGTGCGGGTCTGGGTGTGCCACTGGGCGGCGCTGCCGCGGCCCGTCAGGAGCTGAAAGGGGTATTCTCCGCCGGGCGGCTCGGGAGGCGGTTTCGGCTCGTGGAAGCAAAACCGCGCGCGGCCGTCGGGATGGAAGAACCGGCCGTCGGCGAACAGCCGCCGATGCGGGGCGCGGTCGGCGCCTTCGGCCGGGAACGGCCACTGGATGCCGCCCGCCTCGTCGATCGCGTGATAGTCGGCGATCCCCGAGATGTCGCACGGCATGCCGGCGGTCAGAGCGGTCAGGATGCGGAACACGGCCTCGGGCGACTCCCACCGGGCGAACATGTTGCCGCAGCCGTAGTAGTGGGCGACGAGCTGGAAGATGTGGAAGTCGGACAGGGCCTGCCCCGGTGCGCGGCGGACCTTCTTGATCAGCCCGATCCTGCGCTCGGAGTTGATGAACGTGCCCTCCTTTTCGCCCCAGGCCGCGGCCGGCAGCACCAGGTCGGCCAGGCGCGCCGTCTCGGTGGAGTGGTACATGTCCTGCACGACGAGGAAATCCAGCCGGTCGAGGACCTCGCGCAGCCCGCCCTGGTTGATCCACGAGTGCGCGGGGTTTGTCCCGATGATCCACAGCGCTCGGATCTTGCCGTCGCGGATGCCGTCGAGGATCTGGTCGTAGGCAAAACCCGCGCTTGTGGGGATACGGCCTTCCGGGATGCCCAGCACGCCCGCGACCTTCGAGCGATGCTCGGGCCGGGCGAAGTCGTGGCCGCCGAGCAGGTTCGTGGTGTTCGAGAACAGCCGCGAGCCCATCGCATTGCACTGGCCAGTGATCGAATTGGCCCCGGTGCCGGGCCGGCCGATCTGGCCGGTGATCAGAGCGAGGTTGATGATCGCCTGGGCGGTCTTCACGCCCTGGTGGCTCTGGTTCACGCCCATTGTCCACCAGAACGAGACCCGCGAGCCCTCGTGAATCCGACGCGCCGCGGCGCAGATCGCGTCGGGGTCGAGCCCGGTCTCTCCGGCGACGCGATCGACGTCGAATCCCCGGACGAACGCCGCGAACTCTTCGAATCCCGACGTGTGCGCGTCGAGGAACGCGCGGTCGATCCAGTCGTTCTCGATCAGCTCGTGGGCGATTCCGTAGAGGAGAGCCAGGTCGGCCTTCGGCCGCACCGGCAGATGGAGAGTCGCGGCCATTGCCGTCTCGGTCCGGCGGGGATCAATCACGATGATTTCGGGCGAGTGCGGGTTGCGCATCACGCGCTCCCACAGGATCGGGTGGGCGATGCAGGGGTTCGAACCGATCAGGACGATGCAGTCGGATTCCTCGAGGTCCGCGTAGGTGTAGGGAGGGGCGTCGAATCCGAACGCCTGCTTGTAGGCCACGACCGCCGTGGCCATGCACTGGCGGGTGTTGCCGTCGCCATGGACGATCCCCATGCCGAACTTCGCCAGTGCGCCGAGCATCGCCATCTCCTCGGTGGCGATCTGGCCGGTGCTCAGGAACGCGATCGCGTCGACGCCGTGCGCGGCCTGGATGGCTCGGAATCGGGCGGTCATTGTGGAAAGCGCGGTTTGCCAGTCGACCGCATGGCGATTCCCCTGGCTGTCCCGCATCAGAGGGATCGTGGCGCGATCGGGGGCGTCGAGGACGCTCAGCGCCTCCCACCCCTTGGGGCAGGCCAGGCCGCGGTTGACGGGATACTCGGTCGTCGGAGTGAGGCTGACCGCGTGGCCCTCGCGGAGGTGAACCGTCAGGCCGCAGCCGGTGGAGCAGAATCCGCAGACCATGCCGGTGGTGGCGTCGGGGACCCGTGCGGCCGGGACCTGGCCCAGGCCGAAGCCGCCGGGTTTCCTGCGCAATTCCTGCGTCAGCCGGCCATCGTTGGCGCGGATCAGGTTCAGCGCGCGGTGGACCCACGTCGGGCCCGTCGGGCTCGTGCGGATGGTCACGCCAGTATCCTCCCCGGCATGCCCGGCCGGACGACCGCCGTGAAGAACAGGTAACGCTCGGCGATCTCGGCTGCGATCGAGACCACCAGCGCGAGGATCGCGGCAAACGCCGAGGCGCCCGAGTGGCCGGCCGCCGCGGCGAGCAGCGAGACGGCCGGGAGAATCGTCCCGCCGGCGAGCGCCAGCGATCGCCGCAGCTCGGAGGCCTGTCGTAACGGCCGTCGCAGCAGGAAGGCGGTCTTTCGCAGGGTCATGTGGCCGGATCGCGCCAGGGCGGCGGTCTGTCGCGACTCGAGCCAGAGCCGGAACGACGTGGCGGCGGCCAGACCGAGTGCGACCGTCCAGAACGCCGGCGAAGGGCGGGCATCAGAACTGACGACTCGGGCGATGGCCATCGCGGCGAGAGCGGTCGTCAGGCCGAGCGATACCGCGGTCCCCAGGAACCGGGCCGCGGCAAATCGCGCGTGCCAGAACGGCCGGCGGACGACGTGGTAGACCATCACCGAACAGCCGATGCCCGCCAGGCCCGCGGCGACCACGGCGGCCAGGAGCGCCGGCCGCGCCCCGATCCAAAGGGGGAGCCATCCGGCCGGGAGGTAATCGAGGGCGAGGAGCGTTTTCGCCAGTCCGGCGAAGACCCCGAAGGCCAGGACCTCGCGGCTGAGCCACGAGTGTCGCAGGCCGATGATGGCCCGGTACGCGTAGAGCGGCCGCCCCAGGTGGAGGACGCTGGCGACCAGGCCGGCGAGTCCAATCGCCAGGCAGAGGGCGTCGTGGATCGACCAGGCCAGGCCGTGCCGCACTCCGGCCGCAGTGTCGGCGAGGGCGACGGCGAAGCCGCCGACCGAGAGCTGGGTCAGCACCAGCATGACGATGAGCGGCCAGTGGGCGTGTTCGGGCTGGAGGTGTTCGTCATCGGCCGGACGCGGATCGTCCGCTCCGTCCAGTCGAGTGGAGCGATAGATGGTCGTGGGCCGGGTGTGGACCGGGTCGGGTGCACCGGCCAGGAAGTCATCGGCCTCCGCGCGGGCGATGACGTCGGAGCGATCGACGATCCGGATGACGATCGCCTCGTGCGGGCACGCCTGGACGCACGCCGGCGCCTCGCCCACCGCCAGCCGCCCGGCGCACATGTCGCACTTCCGCACGATGCCCTTGAGCGGCTGGAATTTGGGGGCATCGTAGGGACAGGCGAGGGTGCAGTACTGGCAGCCAATACACTGGTCATCCAGGTGCCGGACGATTCCGGTAGACGGGTCCTTCTCATACGCATCGACCGGGCAGGCGGCGGCACACGCCGGGTCGAGGCAGTGGTGGCACGAGCTCGTCACGTGCTGGAGCACGGGGAGGCTCATGGAGCCGCCGACCACGAGGCCGACCTCCCGCCAGGATTCGCCCTCGTCGAGGCCGTTGAGGCTGTGGCAGGCCGCCACGCACGCCTTGCAGCCGGAGCACCGATCGAGATCGACCTCGAAGGCGTATTGCTGGCCCTCTGAGGGAGGTTGCGCCGGCATCAACGACGAGTAGTAGCGTCCCTGGAGCGGCTCGTGAACCTCGGCGTGGAATTGCGCGAAGCGCTCGACAGCGCTCAGGTCGCGCTGGCGCTCGAGGATCGCGCCGAGCAAACCCTCGTCGGGCATGGCTCCCGCCGACGTCCACTCGCGGTCGAGGACGGACGTGGATCGATCCCATTCGACCAGATTCATCGGCGCGCATCTCCACCATGAGCCGCGGTCCGGAATTCGGAGCGCGACACGGGCCTGGCTGCGGTGTCCCTGAAGGGCGTCCGCCAATCGCTGCCGGTGGAGAGAGGTCCGGCTGGCGGCTACGGGTTGGCATGGAATCGCACGGCCTGTGCCGGTGCGCCGATGGCGTGCCAGAACTGAGCAAATCCGTACGGCACAACGAAGCGACGATTCGGTTCTTCCTCGCGGACCTTCGCAGAACCGAAGGGTTCGCGAGGCAGACGGCGATCGGGCACCGCCTACGCTCTGGACGCAGTTGCCGAAGAACCGGGCACGACGAAATGCTGTCCGCGGCGGTTTATCTGGATGGACCGGAGTTTTCGATCCCGGTCTCGAGGGTGACCGTCAGGCGGAGGAGCTCGATGAGGGAACCGACTCCGAGCTTTCGCATCAGGCTCGAGCGCCGGAGCTCGACCGCGCGAGAGGTAATCTGAAGGGAGCGGGCGATATCCTTGTTGGGGCGGCCTTCCTTGATGAGTTCGAGGACCTCACGCTCCTTATCGGTAAGCCGGTCGAATCGCCGCTCCAGGCTGGCCCGCGCGGCCATGCGGGCGCGACGATCGGCGTCGTCACGAATGGCTCTCTGGACCTTGTCGAGGAGCGTCTGGCGGTTGAAGGGTTTCTCGACGAAGCTAACGGCCCCCGACTTCATCGCCCGGACGGCCATCGGGACGTCGGCGAAGGCCGTGATGAAAATGACGGGGATTCCCTCGCCCCTCGCGACGAGCTCCTCGAACAGGTCGAGGCCACCCGTTCCGGGCATCCGCACGTCGAGGATCACGCAGCCCGGTCCGTCGGGCGAGAAATCCCGGAGGAACTCGTCCGCGGAGGCGAACGACAGCGAGCGGAGCCCGACCGTCCTCATCAGCCACTGGAGCGAGTCCCGCATGTCGGGGTCGTCATCCACGATGTAGACAACTGGCTGCTGCATCGTCGCTGCTGGCGCCTGGAAGGGTGAGGTGGAAGGTCGTCCCGATTCCGCGAGTAGATTCGACCGCGATCCTCCCCTGGTGAGCCTCGACGAGGGTGCGGCAGATCGCCAGCCCCATGCCCATCCCGTCGGCACGCGTGCTGAAATATGCCTCAAAGACGCGCTTCAAATTGTCGGGCTCGATGCCCTCGCCGTTGTCGATAATCGCCACCTCGATGTCCCCGGACTCGGCCGGGCGGGTTTGCATAACCAGCATCGGATCAGTAGGTTGCGCCGCGGCGATGGCATCGAACCCGTTTCGCGCCAGATTGACCAGCACCTGCTGGATCTGGATGGGATCGCCCCACACCCAGGGCAAATCGGGTGCCAGCTCGAGCTGCACGGCGATGCCGCGCTGTCCGGTCTCGCCGCGGAGGATCTCGCGGACCTCCTCGACAGTCTGATTGAGGTCGAAGCGTTGATGCTTCGATTCATGCCTCGTCACGAACCTGCGGATGCGGTCGATGATCTGGCCGGCGCGGAAGGTCGTACCGAGCAGTCGGTCGAGCGCGCCGCGGACCTCGGCCAGGTCGGGGCGCGGCGCTGCCAGCTCGACCAGGCATCCCTCGGCGTAGTTGGCGATGGCCCCGAGCGGCTGGTTGAGCTCGTGTGCCAGACCGCTGGCCATCTCGCCGATCGTGGTGGTCCGTGCGACGTGGCTGACTTGCTCGGCGAGATTCCGATGACGCTCGCCGGCGGCTTCCAGCTCGCGCGTCCGCTCAGCGACGCGGTCCTCCAGGTCGTCCCGCGCCTGCCGAAGCTCGAGGATCTGGCGGCGGATCAGTACGGCTGCTGGGCGGAGGATGAACGCGCCGATCCCGGCGAGGATCGCCAGGATGAGGCCGGTCACGGTCCAGCCGACCCGGCGCAGTTCGGCGACCCGGGCGCTGGCCTCGCGCTCGTAGAGCTGGACGATCCGATCCATGCGACCGAGATAGCCCTCTTCGTGCGCGAGGATCACGGCCAACCCGTCGCGGACCTCGCCAAGCTCCGGAGGTTGGCGCGCGGCGGCGCGGATCATCCGGCTTGCGCCAGCTCGGATTCGCGAGAAGGCTGGCTCGAGCTCCTGGAGCGCCGTTCGAGCGGCGGCGTTGCTGGGCCTGGTGATCGAGGCTGGCGCGGCGTCGCGCAAGAGCCGGTCCTGGGAAGCCGACCAGAGGTCGAGGGTCTCCTGCATTTCTACCAGATAGGGCCTGGCTGTCTCGCCGGGGTCGCGGGCAAGCGCCAGGGCGGCCTTCGCCAGGCGCTGGCTGAGCATCCGCTGCCGCCCTGCCAGGTTGATGAGGGGGGCGTCGGTCGTCAGTTGCACCAGGTAGGGCTGGACCAGGGCCTGGTTGCCGACGACGAGCAACCCCACGATCGCCAGGGCGATCCAGTATTTCCGGCCGAGGGATTCGGCGATTCGCTCTCTCATCGGCGTCTCTCGCTGAGAGTCCAGGGGCACGCACGGGGCCGCCGCGCGCCGGTTTCCAGAGCATCTTATCGAACCGTGGGAGCGGGTGGGTTCGCCTGGTTCGGCATGGATCGCGGACCGACGCGAACCACGCTGACGGAGACCGTGTCAGAAGGGTGTTCCAACGCCGAGAACGGCGGGAATGCTCAACACCTCAGGCGAGGCAGGTGCCCCGCCGGCCCTCATGAGGCTGGCCGGCCCGGCTCGATACCGGGGCCTGAGACTCGGCGGTCGGTCGGCACGGTACGCGAACTGGCATAGCGGCCAGAATGAGATTCTGGTGCCTGTGGGTTCGAATCCCACCCGTGTCACTGGTTCGAGGTTGACGCCGAGGCGAAGACGTCCCGTGGTCCAACGGCGACGACACCTCTCTTACAAAGAGGAAACGGGGGTTCGATTCCCTCCGGGACGACTCGATGCACAGGGCTTCGAGGCGATAATGGGCGGCTGGTCTAACGGGATGACGCCTGGCTTGCAACCAGGAGATCGGGGTTCGATTCCCCGGCCGGTCCACTGCAATGACGTTCGGAAGGTAGCCGGATACCGGTTTGCCGGACCGCCCTGCTAAGGCGGCTTCCTCTCACAGGGGAATGAGGGTTCGACTCCCTCGCCTTCCGCTGGCATGCTCGCCGCACCTGCCCTGGTGGTGAAACGGACGATCATCCCTCGCTTCTAACGAGGGGTTCCGGGTTCGAATCCCGGCCGGGGTTCCTGCCTCGCGGACATGGGACCGATGACGGTTGAACCGAACGGAAGGGCTACCCGACCGGCGACGGGACCCGCCTGGAATGCGGGCGAGCGATGAGCCTTGCGGGTTCGACTCCCGCCCCTTCCGCCACGACTCGCGAGTGCTCTCGCCTTGCCGATCGGCGGGCGTCCGACCACGATGGAATGGTGCTCCGGCGCATCGATGGCGTCGGGCCGTCTTTCGGCGCGATCGATCGGGCGAGGCAAATATGGACCGTTCAATGATTGCCAGGCCCCGTCGCGGACGGGCGGCGATGCTCCTGGTTGGAGTGGGTCTCGTGGCCGTTTCGATCGCCGGGATCTTCGTGTACCGGCAGCGGCCCGCGGCGCCCGGGTATCGTGCGGGTGTCAAGGCGCTCGCGTACAGGCCGCGGAAGACCACGGACTCGAGCGGGTTCAACGTCGTCCTGCCGATGCTGAAGCCCTGGCCGCGGTCGGCGACGCTCGCCGAGATCGCCGAGAGGTTCCGGGGTGTCGCCATGCGCGACGTCGCCGAACTCGACCAGGCGTTGGGGAAAGGAGACCTGCCCGACCAGAGGCGGATCGTGCTGCTGCTGATGAAGGCATCGCTGTTCGTGTACGACAACCAGCCGGGGCGGGCTTATGAAATCCTGGAGGAGGCCCGCACCTGGCTGGGCGAGCGCGACGCGACGGCCGAGGAGTGGCTGTACACGGTGATCTATAACCAGGGGATCGTCGGCCTGAGGCGCGGGGAGAGCGAGAACTGCATCGCGTGCCGCGGCGAGTGCTCGTGCATCCTGCCGATCGCGCCCGAGGCAGTGCACACCAATCCGGCCGGTTCGCGCCTGGCGATCCGCCATTTCACCGAGTACCTCGAGCGGTTTCCCGACGACCTGGGCGTCCGCTGGCTACTGAACGTCGCGCACATGACGCTGGGCGAGTACCCGGATCGTGTCGATCCCCGGTACCGGATCGCCCTCGACCGCTTCGACGCGCCGGGCGTCGAGGTGGGCCGGTTCCGCGACGTGGGTGCGGCGGCGGGCGTGGATCGCTTCAACCAGGCGGGCGGGGCCGTGATGGACGATTTCGACGGCGACGGCCGGCTTGACCTGGCGGTCTCGACGATGGACCCGACCGGGCCCATGGCGTTCTATCACAACCGAGGCGACGGGACGTTCGAGGACCGGAGCGCCTCGGCCGGGTTGTCGGGCCAGCTCGGGGGGCTGGTCTGCTACCAGACGGACTACAACAACGACGGCCGGCTCGACCTGTTCGTTCCCCGGGGCGCGTGGCTGCCGTACCCGATCCGGCCGTCGCTACTGCGCAACGAGGGCGGCGGGCGGTTCACCGACGTGACGGCCGAGGCACGGCTGGATGAGCCGCTCAACTCGAATGCCGCCACGTGGGCGGATTACGACAATGACGGCCGGCTCGACCTGTTCATCGCCTGTGAGAAGCAGCCGAGCCACCTCTATCACAACCGCGGCGACGGGACGTTCGAGGAGGTTGCCGCGCGTCTGGGTCTGACCACGAAGGAGGTCGACCAGAACAAGGGGTGTGCGTGGGTTGATTTCGACAATGACCGGGACCCTGACCTATTCGTCAACAGCATGAGCGGGCGTTCGCGCCTGTACCGCAACGACGGCGGCCGGTTCGTCGATGTGAGCGGTGAGATCGGCATCGACGGCCCGCGCGGGGGGTTCTCGTGCTGGGCCTTCGACTACGACAACGACGGCTGGCTCGACCTGTTCGCGACCAGCTACGACCGCTCGGTGGCGGACGCGGTCCGTGGACTGATGGGACAGACGCACTTCCGTTCGTCGAGCCGGCTATTTCACAACGAGGGCGGCCGCCGCTTCGAGGACCGCATCCGCGACGCGGGGCTCGACATGGTGTTCGTCGCGATGGGGAGCAACTTCGTCGACCTGGATAACGACGGGCTGCTGGACATCTATCTCGGCACCGGCGACCCGGACATCGGCACGATCGTGCCCAACCGGGCGTTCCGGAACCTGGACGGCCGGAGGTTCGCCGAGGTCACCGGCCCGGCCGGGCTCGGGCACTTGCAGAAGGGGCACGCCGTCGCCTGCGGGGATTACGACGAGGACGGGGACGTTGACGTCTTCATCCAGATGGGCGGAACAGTGGACGGCGATAAATATCACAATCTCCTGTTTCAGAACCCAGGCCGGGGGAATCACTGGCTGACGGTGGACCTGGTCGGCCGCCGGACCAATCGGGCGGCGATCGGCGCGCGGATCCGGGTCGTGACTGCCGGGCCCGAGGGGCGGACGATCCACCGGCTGGTCTCTTCCGGCAGCAGCTTCGGGGCGAACTCGCTTCGGCAGACGATTGGACTGGGCCGGGCGACGCGAGTCGAGCGGGTCGAGGTCGACTGGCCGACGAGCGGGACCACGCAGGTGTTTCGCGACGTGCCGGTGGATCAGTCGATCGTGATTACCGAACTGGAGGGACAGTATCGAGGACGCTCCACCACGCCTCTCGCGACGGCGCGTTGAGCGGGACCTCGCGACCGCGGCGCGAGGCCGCGAGGGCGAGTCCTCGGCCGGGCGGTCCGATGCCTCTTCATGCCGGCGGGCTCGCCCTTATTCGCAGGCGATTGTCGCGGTCCCAGGTCGATTGGGCCGCTCATCTCAGTGATGCCGCGCGCCTGGGCCCGGCGGACTCACGTGCGGCAAGGGTCCTGGAGGTCCCGGCGGCGGGGTGGGATGGAACGGGTGCGGAGGCGGCGCGGGCCGACCGGGCGGAGGCGGCGGCGGGGTCGGTCGGGGCGGCGGCACGGGCGGCGGAGGTGGCGGAGGCGGGCCGTGGTTCACATTGACGTTGTTGATGTTCGTGTTCGTCGTCGTGATGGAGATGTTATAGATGTTCGACTGGTAGTTCGTGACGTTCTGGGTCACGGTGTCATTGCTGCCGGGAACCGATACGGTGTTGGTCTGGTCCTGGCCGGGGCCGCCGAAGTCGAGCCGGGCGGAGCGTCCGCCGTGGCGGAAGCGGCCCGAGAAATCGCCGAAATTGCCCTGAAAGCGGCCGCGGCCGCCCCGGTCGGGGGTGACGCCGACCATTGCCGAGTCGCTGCCGGTGTTGCCGGCGCTGTCGCTGGCCGTCACGCCGATCGTGTAGTCGCCGGCGCTCGAGTGATGCCGGCCCGTGAGGCGGATGTCGAAGGCATAACTGCCATCGGGGTTGATCGTCGCGGTGCCCGACTGGACCATGCGGTTGGTCGAGGTGTCGAAGACCGTGTAAGCGAGCGACCGGTCGAGCGTTGTCGACATGTCGCTGTCGGTCACCGTGCCCGAGACCTGGACCATCACCGGCCGGTGACGCCCGCCGCCGTCGTTCACGGGGCTGACGGACTCGGTGACGGCGATCGGCGAGACGGTCGAGAGCAGCGACCGACTCTCGAGGGCGGCCACCTCGACCGCGGCCTTGCGTCTCGCCTTTCGATTGGTTGGCGTTTTCCACCGGGCCGCGCGCTGGGCCAACTGTGCGAACATGTGGGAAACCTCCTGGGTTGGGGCGTCATGGGACGCAATTCGCCACGGCCCCGGGGGCGTGCGGAGCCTGACGAAAAGTCGGTCCCGGGCACGCGGGGCGCGCCGGTGTCCAGTTGTCGGTGGAGGTCTCGGGTTCCCGGAGGACCTCCGGAATCCGAGCCAGGTGTCAGGAAAGGTGGCGCGAAGCGGTCTCCATGCAGGAGAGAAACACGCCGCGCCGGCTGATCCGCATGAACTGCAAATGCCATGCCTTCATTGTGGATGCAGGGCGATAAGGAAGCGTGATGCTGGCGGGAGCCCTGGGGCCGCTCGCAAGCGCAGGAGGTATCGAAAACGCCCGCGGGCGCGGCGCCTCGGCCCGTCCGCCCGTCGGGCGCCTCTCGGATTAAATGTGCATAAAATAATAAAATCAGCGGTTCTCTCACGGGTTCCGGGCGGGCGTCGCGGGCTCGCCGCTGGCGGGGGGGGCCGGGGCGATCAGGGCTTCACAACGCCGTCCACGAATGCGAACAGCGCCTTCGAGGCCGGGTCATCGGGAACACCCAGGTTGGCGTTGATTCGCGAGTGGTAGGTCTCGCGAGCGCCGAAGGCCGTCGCGGGGATGCCGGCCTCCTTGAGCGCTGCGGCGAGGCGCAGTGCCTGGGCGGAGGTATCCGGGTGATCGGCGACGTACAGTATCAGGAACGGCGGGATGTCCTTGCCCCGGGCGATGTGGTTGACGGCGGAGAAGTCGCGATGCTTCGCCGGGTCGTTGCCGAACTTCTCGCGATGGCCGTATTTCGCCTGCGGCTGACCGTGGACGCGGCGGCGGGTTTCGGCCGTCTCGATGATGGCCGGGATGTCGAAGGTATCACCGTCGACCGGGACGCAGCCCTTGATGATCGAGAGCGGCAGGTTTTGCTCCTTGAGAGACCGCTCGTCGGTGCAGAGCAGGGCGGCGAGCTGCGCGCCTGCGGAGTGGCCCATGACGAGGATTCGCGACGGGTCGCCGCCGTACTCGCTGATGTGATCGTGGACCCAGCGAAGCGAGAGGGCCACGTCGCGGATGATGGTGCCCATGTCGACGGCCGGCAGCAGGCGGTAGTTCGTCGAGACGAAGACGAACCCCCGGTCAACGAAGACCCGCGGCTTGTGCTGCACGTCCGACTTGTCGCCGGTCTGCCAGCCGCCGCCGTGGATCCAGAAGATCACGGGCCGATTCTTCGCGCCCGGCGCCGAGTAGATGTCCAGGACCTGGCGGTCGCGGTCGCCGTAACGAAGGTCGCGCCGGACATCCTGGGCATGGACGCTGGATAGCGGGAGCAGGAGAAGCAGAAGGGCTGCGGCTCGGTTCATGGGAGGAATCCTCGGAGTGTCGGCCGGCGAGGGAACAGTTCCCACGGCGCGCGATGGCTGGTGAGTGATTCGGTCTGGTCGCATCTCCTGGGGATTTGATCCTGAGAGTCAAGGCCAATCAAGGGCCTTCCACCGGGCGGGCGAGAGGCTCACGGCATCGAGGTCTTCCCGCCTGGACGTCCGCGCGGCCACTCTTTATGATCCTCGGCGCATTTCGGACCTCGATCGGGGGCCGCCGGGACCTATCGTTCGGCGGTTTCGGACAACGCCGCTCGCGGGGAGTCCTGCTCCCATCCCTCGTCGCCGTCGCGCCGTCTGGGATCGGGCGCCGGCCCGCGCGCCAGGACGATCTCAATGGACAAGAGACGATCGCGTTTCGTGCCCGGCGCGGACCTCGCCGGGGAGTGCCTGGAGGCCCGGCTGGTGCTGTCGGCTGCCGGTGCGGGTGGGGCTGCGCAGGTCGCGGCTCAGGCCGCACACGGCGAGCCGACTCACACGGCGCTCGCGGTGAGCGCGGGGACGCTCGGCCAGCCGATCACGTTCACGGCGACGGTCCGCGCGCCGGCCAGGGTGGGTGCTCCGATCGGGACCGTGGAGATCCTCGACCATGGGTCCTTGATCCAGGCGATCCCGGTTTTGCCCACAGGTGCGGCCGGCGGGCACTCGACGGTCAGCGAGGGGACGGTCACGATCGTTCCGATGCCGGGCGGGACGTCGTACTTTTTCGGCAAGCACCGGATCCAGGCCGAGTTCGTACCCGCCGGGTCGTTCTCGCCGAGCAAGGCCGTGAAGACGTTCGTGGTGCACCAGCCGTCGTACTCCGTCCTCAATGGAGGCACGAAGGTCGCCACGATCGCGCAGGGGAATGGTCCGCAGATCCAGCCGGGACAGACGGCGAGCGTGCTGTACACGGGCTACCTGGCGAAGAGCGGCCAGGTCTTCGACGAGTCGGCCATGCATGGAAACACGCCGCTGCAGTTCACCGTCGGCGCGGGGCAGGTCGTGCCGGGCTTCGACGCCGGGATCTCGGGGATGAAGGTCGGCGAGACGCGGATTGTTTCGATCCCGCCGTCGCAGGGCTATGGCAGCACGGCGAACGGGTCGATCCCCGCGAACTCGACCCTGATCTTCGTCGTGACCCTGAAAGCGGCGTCGTGACGGGCACCGAGGAGTGCAGACCGGCGAACCGGCGACGTGAGTCGCCGGGTGCTCTCGCTCCGAAATGACCCGACGACTCACGTCGCCGGTTCCTGCGGATCGCCGGTCTGCCAGGGCTTTGAGGATCCGGCGACTCACGTCGCCGGTTCGCCACGAGCGATTCCGGTCGTCCGCGCGACGCGTTTGGGTCAGCGGACGATGACGTTGAACGAGACCTGGCCCGAGGCGCCGGGGGCGAGGACGCCGGGTAGGGCCCAGCGGAGCTCGGTCGAGCCGACGCGGTTGAAGGAGCTGCCGAAGGCGGTGCCGACAGGGCCGCGGGCGGTGCCCTTCACGTACTCCAGCCGCGGGAGCAGGCTGTCGACGATCACGACCGAGCGGATCGGCGTGTTGCCCAT
>DAIDHB010000033.1 GCA_027452145.1 Planctomycetales bacterium | reverse complement strand
TGCACGCCGTCGTCGGTCGCGCCGGAGATGACGTTGCCCGTCCCGGCGGCCGTCCCGCCGATCGTGGTCCACTGCACGCCACCGCCGATGAAAACGTCGTCAGTCCGATTGCCCAGCGCGATCTTGCCGGTCGAGTCGGTGCCGATCTGGTTGTTCTGCACCAGGTTCCCGGGCGTATGCACGTCGTTGATGTCGATCCCAACCTGATTGCCCGAGATGACGTTGCCGGCGGCCGGGGTGCCGATGATGTTGTCGGCGGCACCGCCGTCGATGAGCACGCCGGCGCCCCCCTGCCCCAGCACCGTCGTTCCGCCGGACTCGGTGCCGATGAAGTTCCCCTCGACGACGTTCGTCTGGGTTTGCGTCCCGGCGATCTCGACGCCGGCCTGCACGTTGTCGGAGATCACATTGCCGGCACCGGCGGCCGTGCCGCCCACGGTGTTGGATGCGGCCTCGCCGTCGATCTTGATCCCGTCGTTGCCGTTGGCCACGGCGGCGGTCCCGGCGGCGTCGGTGCCGATCGCGTCGCCGGCGACCACGTTGCCCGTGGTGCCCGAGCCGCTGATCTCGACACCGTCATTGGTGTTGCCCGAGATCACGTTCCCCGCGCCGGTGCCGGCCGTCGCGGCAATCCCGCCGATCGTGTTACTCGTCGCGCCCGAGTCGACCTCGACCCCGGTCGCATTCGGGACCGCGACGGTGCCGGTGGAGTCGGTCCCGATCAGGTTCCCCTCCACGACGTTGCCCGAGGTCCCCGTACCGCTGAGCTCGACGCCCGCCGCGGTGTTGCCCGAGATGACGTTGCCCGCGCCCGAGGCCGTCCCGCCGATCGTGTTGTCCTGGGCGCCGGTTCCCAGGCTGACGCCCGAGGTGCTGTTGCCGAGTGCGGCCGCGCCCGCCGCATCGGTACCGATGTAATTCCCCTCGACGACGTTCCCGGACGACGTGGAGCCCGGGACATTGATGACTCCGATGTAGACGCCGGTGCCGTTGTTCGCCGAGATGATATTCCGAGCCGCGGCGGTCGTGCCGCCGATCGTGTTGTCGGCCGATCCGTCTACGAGGGACACGCCACCGCCGGGCTGGACACCCGAGCCCGTCAGGCTGCTCTCGCCGGTGATGTCGGTGCCGATGAGGTTGCCCTCGACCAGGTCATTCGAGCAGTCGTACAGACGGACATTTCCGCCGAAGTTGTTTCCCGAGATCAGGTTCGCCGCGCCGGCCGCCGTGCCGCCGATCGTGACCTGGCTGACCTGAATGAGCACGATGCCTCCATTGACATTGGGCACGGCGTGCTCGCCGGTGGGATCGGCGCCGATGATGTTGCCTTCGATGGATATGGCCGTTGCCAGGATCTGGCTGGTGCCCCCGGTGAAATCGGAGATCCCGAAGAGGCCATTGCCGGAGATGAGGTTGCCCGGTCCCGTGCCCGGGGTCGGCGTGAGCCCGCCGATGGTATACGACCCGAATTCGTACAGGATGCCGTAGTAGGTGGTCGTGGAGAGGGCGATGGTCCCGGTGATGTCGGTACCGATGATGTTGCTCTGGACCACGGTCCCGCTCGATTGAAACAGGCTGACGTTGGCGCTGTTGATGATGCCGAGTCCGTTGCCGGCGATCACGTTGCCGCCGCCCGGCTCGCCCACGATGTTGTCGGGCGAGTACTTGACGTTGACGCCAATCCCGCCGTAATTGTACGCGGTGCCGGTGTTTCCGAGAGCAACGGACCCCGTGACGTTGGTACCGATCAGGTTGCCGGCCACCAGGTTGTTCGGCCCCGCACTCAACATCGACACGCCCGCGAAGTTGTTTCCTGAGATCAGGTTCCCCGCGCCGGTCCCCGGGGTTGCGGTGAGCCCGCCGATGGTGTTGCCGGAGGAGCCGGTGTAGAGGAGGACACCACCCTCGTATGCGGCCTTCGCGGAGTCGTTGCCCAGCGCGATCGTCCCGGTCTTATCGGTGCCGATGTAGTCGCCCTCGACGAGGTTGTCGTTGGCGTCGACGATCGCCACGCCGTTCTGGACGTTGCCGGAGATGATGTTGCGCGCGGCGCCCGTGGTGCCGCCGATCGTGTTGCCCGAGGCGCTCGTGTCGATCGCGACGCCGTCGCTCTCGTTCGGCAGCGCGGTCGTCCCGGCGGCATCGGTGCCGATCAGGTTCCCCTCGACCAGGTTGCCGGTCGCGGAGGAGGTCGTGATCAGGACCCCGTCCGCCGAGTTGCCCGAGATGACATTGCCGGCGCCCGCGACGGTGCCGCCGATCGTGTTCCCGGCGGAGACGATCCCCAGGCCGTCGCTGTTGGGGACCGCCGCGGTCCCGGCGGCGTCCGTGCCGATGAAGTTCCCCTCGACCAGATTCCCGCCGGCTCCCCCCAGGCTGAAGACCAGGCCGTAACCGACGTTCCCGGAAATCACGTTCGCCGCGGCGGCCACCGTCCCGCCGATCGTGTTGCCGGTGGTCTGGATGACGATGCCATCATTGTGATTGGCCAGCGCGGCCGTGCCGTCGGCGGTCGTCCCGACCAGGTTCCCGGCCACGAGCGTCCCGTTCGCACTCCCCCCGGTCGCGAGGCCATCCAGCGTGTTTCCCGAAAGGACGTTCCCGGCCCCGGCAGTCGTCCCGCCGATCGTGTTGCCGGGTGAAAGCAAATTCACCCCGATGTCGTTGGCCACGGCCGCCGTACCGGCGGCGTCGGTCCCGATCAGGTTCCCCTCCACGACGTTGCCCGTGGTCCCGGTGCCGTTGACGTACACTCCGTAGTTGACGTTGCCCGAGAGCACGTTCCCCGCGCCCGTGCCCGGCGTCGCGGCGAGCCCGCCGATCGTGTTGCCCGACGCGCCCGAGTCGACCTCGACCCCGGTCGCATTCGGGACCGCGGCGGTGCCGGTGGAATCGGTGCCGACCAGGTTCCCCTGCACGACGTTGCCCGTGGTCCCTGTACCGCTGATCTCGACTCCCGCCGCGGCGTTGCCCGAGATGACGTTGCCCGCGCCCGAGGCCGTCCCGCCGACCGTGTTGCCCGTGGAGGCCTGCTCGATCAGGACGCCGTCGTTGCTATTGGCGACGGCGGCCGCCCCGGCCGGATTCGTGCCGAGGTAGTCCCCCTCGACGACGTTGCCCGTGCCGATGATCAGGACGCCGTTGAGCAGCCCGGAAATCACGTTCCGCGCCGCCGCGACCGTGCCGCCGATCGTGTCCCCCGAGCTGCCGACCAAAATGCCCGAGCCGGTCTCGCCGGCCGGAGCCTGCCCGTTGGCCCCCAGCCCGATCTGGTTCCCCTCGATGAGATTGTCCACCCCGACAAGCGGACTGCCCGTCGCGATGATCATGATCTGCGCGCCGCCGAACAGGGGCGCCCCGCCCGCCAGGCTGCCGGCGATCAGGTTCCCGGCCCCGGCCGTGGTGCCGCCGATCGTCTCATTACTGGCGTTGATCTGGATCCCGCCGACGTTCGGCAGCGGGGTGTTGCCGTCGGAGGCTGTCCCAATGGTATTCCCCTCGACCAGGCCGCCATCCCCGCCCAGCCCGATCCCCTCGTTCAGGTTCCCCGAGACCAGGTTCCCGGCCGCGGCCGAGGTCCCGCCGATCGTGTTCCCCGTGGCGCCCGCGTCCGTCTGGATGCCCACGGCGTCGGGCACGGCCCCGGTCCCTGCGGCGTCCGTGCCGATCAGGTTGCCCTCGACCAGGTTGCCCGTCGCCGTCGAGCTGTAGAACTCCAGGCCGATCTGGGTGTTCCCCGAGATAACGTTGCCCGACCCGGTGACCGAGCCGCCGATCGTGTTGCCCGACGACTCGACCAGCACGCCGTCGTAGCTGTTCGCGACGGCGGCCGTGCCGGCCGCGTTCGTGCCGATTCGGTTGCCGGCGACCAGGTTGTTCGTCGCGGTCGAGCCGAGGATTCCCACGCCGTCGGCCACGTTGCCCGAGATGATGTTTCCGGCCCCGGCCGCCGTGCCACCGATCGTGTTTCCGGGCGTCGAGACCAGCACGCCGTCCCCCGCGTTGGACAGCGCCACAGTCCCGGTGATATCGGTGCCGATCAGGTTCCCCTCGACCAGGTTCTGCGTGCTTCCCGCCAGGATGATCTCGAGTCCCGATTGGGTGTTGCCCGAGATGACGTTGCCCGCGCCGGCCACCGTGCCGCCGATCGTGTTATCGATCGACGATTCGATCGCCACTCCGTAGGTGTTTCCCAGGGCCCCCGTGCCCGCGGCGTTGGTGCCGATCAGGTTCCCCTCGACCAGGTTCCCCCCCGAGGTGGTCGACGAGATCACGACGCCGACGCCCGTGTTGCCCGAGATCAGGTTCCCCGCGCCGATGGCCGTGCCGCCGATCGTGGTGGTCGTCACGCCGTTATCGAACTCGACGCCGGTGGCATTGCCGAGCGCGACTGTCCCGGTGGCGTCGGTGCCGATGGAGTTGCCCTCGATCAGGTCGTGATTCGTGCTGTAGAACTCGATCCCGGCGATCGCGTTGCCCGAGATCACGTTGCGGGCACCGGCTGTCGTGCCGCCGATCGTGTCGGCCGATGTGTTCTGGATGAACGTCACGCCGTACTGGGAATTGCCCAGCGCCATGCCGGCGGAGTCGAGGACCGCGGTGCCGGAGGCATTCGTCCCGAGGAAATTGCCTTCGACCACGTCGTCATCGGCACCGTTCGCGAGCTTGACTCCGCTGCCGAAATTCCCCGAGATGACGTTTCCCGAGCCGGCCACGGTCCCGCCGATCGTATCGTTGCTGGCGCCGACGATTCCGACTCCGTCGCCTCGATTGCCAATCCGGCGGCCGCTGGGATCGTACGAGGAAGTGCCGGCGGCGTTCGTACCGATGTAATTGCCCTCGACCACGACTCCGCTGGCGCCGACGTTATCGAGGCCGACGCCATCGTTCGCGTTGCCCGAGACGACGTTGCCGGCACCCGTCGCCGAACCGCCGATCGTATTCGCACTCGTTCCATTGTCGATGATGCCGTAGTCGGTGTTGCCCAGCGACTTGCCGCTCGCGTCGTAGGCGGTCGTGCCGGTGACGTCGATGCCGATGTAATTGCCTTCGACCACGTTGCCGGTCACGCCGACGCCGACCAGGTCGACGCCCTCGGTATCGCCGGAGATGATGTTGCGCGAGCCCGAGGCCGTCCCGCCAACCGTGTTACCGCTCGCGTACGAGTCGACCTCCACGCCGTAGTCGTTCCCCAGCGGCTTGCCGTTGGCGTCGAAGGCGCTTGTCCCGGCAGCGTTGGTGCCGATTAGGTTCGCCGCCACCACATTCCCCGACGTGCCGAAACCGGTCATCTCGACGCCGTCGTGCTGATTGCCCGAGATGAGGTTGCCCGCCCCCGCGATGGCGCCCCCGATCGTGTTATCGCCGGCTCCTCCGGCGATCTCGACGCCGTCATGGACGTTGCCGATCGGATTGCCGAGGCTGTCGAATGCCGTCGTGCCGGTGACATCCGTACCGATCCGGTTCCCGAGCACCACGTTGCCGCTCGTCCCGGCGCCGGAGATAAAAACGCCGTCGTTCTGGTTGCCCGAGATGACATTGGCGGCGCCGGCCGCCGTGCCGCCGATGGTGTTTCCTGAAGCGCCCCCGCCCACGGTCACGCCGTTGTCGTCGGACGCGGCCGCCGTGCCGGTAACGTCCAGCCCCAGGTAGCAACCGGCCACGAGGTTGTCGTTGCTGTCGATCGCGATCCCCGAGGATGAGAACCCGCCGATCGCCAGGCCGCGAACCGTGCTGCCGTCGGAGCCTGCGCCGAGCGTCAGGCCATCCGCCGCACTCCCCGCCCCGCTGCCGTCCAGGTCGATCAGCGGCGGGCCCGAGTACGACGAGCCCTCCTGGCTCCAGCCGTCGACGATCACCGGCGCGGTGATGTCAGGCAACGCCGAGCCCAGCGCGATCGTCTGCACGCTGCCGGCCGTCCCGATGTTGAAATCGATCGTGTTCGACCCGCCGGCCGAGTTCGCCTGCCCGATCGCCCAGCGCAAGGTCCCGCTGCTGCCGTCGTCGGCCGTGCTCGTCACCGTGAACACGCTCGGCATCAGCCGCCGCTCCAGGTCGTGGAAGTCCGGCTGGAACGGCAGTCGCTTCTTCTTCGACATCGCACCGCGACGACTCCCTCGTCGCCGGCCCCGGTCGCGGAACGGTCCGCCCATCCCCTGATCATGGTGCGTCGACATCGCTCAGCCCTCTTCGCTGGCCGGATAGATGAATCTCGATGGGTAGGCTCGGCAACCCGGGTGGGGCGCGGCCTCGGCGCCCGCCGCCAGTTCAATCGCCCGTCGCTCCAACCGGCGCGAAACGCACCGCCGGGACGGCTCCATTCCGGGACTGTTCGACGACTGGCGACGTCGGGTCCTCCGCGCACGCCCAGATGCAGACCGGCTCGATCCCGGACGAACCACCTCGTCGCCCGCGTCGGGGATCAACACCCTGCTCCAGCGAAATGCCAACCCTCGGAAAGGTGATTCAAGAACATCCATGCGAAGTACGAATCGCGATACGTTAACCCAGTGCTTTCCTGCTCGCAAGGGTCTGGCCCGGGGCATTGACGGGTTTCCGCTTGTCATGTTGAATCGAATCAGCAAGATGCGGGATCGAGCGCCCCGACAGGCTTATTTGAACCATGCCACCGACGACGGCGGTCGGGTGCGACCACCCCCAGGCGCCATCCCCATTCTGATGAAGACTGCGCTTGGGCGACGTTTCGGGACAGGAAATCGCGAGATTCCAGATTCGCGTGAAAGCGAGGGGCGAGGGCCTTGGCCGATCTGGGGCTGGTAACGACATGTATGGGACGGCTGCCGGCACTCCAGCAGTCGCTGGGTTCGATGCTGGCCCAGCCCGGGATTTCGCGGGTGGTGGTCGTGGATTACTCGTGCCCGGACGGCGCGGGCGACTGGGTCGCGGCGAACCACCCGGGCGCGCAGGTCGTGCGGGTGCCGGGCCGGGCGTGCTTCAACGCGTCCGAGGCGCGGAACATTGGCGCGCGGTACGTCGAATCCAACTGGATCGGCTTCGTCGACTCGGACGTGCTGCTCGACCCCGGATTCGCCGCGGCGATCGGGCCGCACCTGAAGCCGGGGGGCTACTACCGGGCTCGTTCCGACGACCCCGGCCTTGGCGGGACGTTCCTGTGCACCCACGCCGACTTCGAACGCGTCGGCGGCTTCGACGAGGTCTATCCCTGCTGGGGCGAGGAGGACAACGACCTCTTCGACGCCCTGGCGTTCGCCGGGCTGGAACAGCGCTGGTTCCCCGCCTCGCTCGTCCGACACCTGCCGCACGGCGACGACGCCCGCACCCGCAATTACCCCGTCGCCGACAAGGAGCTGGGCCACGCGATCAACCGCGTGTACCGCATCCTCAAATGGGACGTTGCCCGACTGGCGCGCGAGCCGCTTGCGCTTGAGATGCGCCGCGCCCTTTATGCCCGGGCCGGCGAGGCCGTGACGGCCTCGATCCGGTCGGACAGCCCCGGTGAGATCGCCGTGCACCTGCCCGTCGGGCTCGTCCCGGGCGGCCGGTCGCTGGCGCGGACCCTGACCTACCGCCTCACCCGCGACCGGTGAATTCCGCCTCACTCCGCCGGCGAAGCTGCCCCAAAAAGCTCGTGCCGTGGTGCTCGATCTCGAGGAAACCCGCGTCCTCGGCGGCCGCCTTGTAGACGCGGAAGGCGCGCATCATGCCCAGCGTCGCCGCGCTCTCCAGCGGCCCGATGAAGCCGGTGTCGCGGTCGAGGAAATCGGGGCGCGCGGCCCACGCCGACATTTGCGAGCCGTTCAGAAAAAAACAGCCGGAATGCGGATTCCTCGCCCGGACGAACGTCACCGTCCGGCCCAGCAGCCGGCCCGTGGCCACCGGCGACTCGGAGATGTCCTGGAACGGCGCCGTCACCTCATCGGCGAGGTCGCCGTCGATATACGCCTTGTGCACCAGCCCCAGCGGCCCGACCTCGTAGCGGTTCGGCTGGAGCAGGACCCCCTGCCCGAGCTGGTCCGTGAACCACCCCAGCTTGACGAACATCCACGGGTCTCGCGCAATCAGGTCGTCCTCGAGATAGGCGTAATAATCGTGCTCGCCTAGCCCGTCGCGCAGCACGGCGTGGCATTCGAATCCCAGGAGCGGCGGCGGAGCGGCGGTCGGCCGATGGATGAACGAGCCGGCCGGCAGGGGAAGCTGGTCGAGCAGGTGCCCGTCGCCGCTGGTGCAGACGACCACCTCGACCCGTCCGGCCGTGCCCGCGTTGGCCGGCCGGGCGACCCGCGTCGCGTGGTCGATCACCTGCTGCGCCGGGCCATAGAGCTGGTGCAGGGCCGAAATGCATGCCGACAGCGCGGCGACCCGCGCCGACGGGTCCTGCCCGGTCGAGCCGTGCCATCGCCCGTCCGGGGACCGGCTCCGGGTCCGATCGAAGAAGTGAGGGATCGCGGCCAGGAGTCGCATGGGATTCGTCGTCTCCTCGCGGGGATCCGGCGTACCTCGGCATTATACTGGAGGACCGCCGGGTCCGAATCGTCGCCCGGCCTGAAACTCGCCGACAGCTTCCGGGGTATCCAGGGTAACAATCGGGCAGGGCGACCGCGCCGGGCGGCCGGTTTCGAGCAGGCCCCAGGGGAGTTATCATCATGTCCGGACGGGCTGATCGGGAAGAGGCGTACGTCGAGAGGCTCATCCCGCCCGCTGCGATCGCGGCCGCCGCGCGCCGGTCGATCGTGGCCGTCGCCGTCCTGGCCGGGCTGGTTCTCGTTCCCGTGCGATCAACCCCGGCCGGCGACGTCCCCGCCGCGAAGGCCCCGGCCGGCGACGCTCCGATCCTGGTCCTCGAGGCGCCCCACCCCGACATCCTGATCGACCGCCTGACGGACCCCCGGATCCAGCAATCCCTCAACCTGGTGCCGCAGTACCGCAAGTTCCGCGAGGGTCCCCAGTTCCGCCAGGTCCAGGCGGTCGCCAACCTGATCGCCGGCAAGCTCGGCACGACCTGGGACCGCGGCCTCCGCGACCTGACCGGCGGCGGCATCGCGGCCCGCGTCGCCATCGACGCCGGCGGGCCGCCGCGGCTCGAGGCCGTCGTCACGCCAAAAGACCCGAAGCTCCTGGAGAAGTTCCTCGCCGTCTTCGTCGACCTGGCCCGCCAGGACGCCCGAAGCAAGAAGGCGCCCGACCCCGTCCGCACGGCCGATCACCGCGGCAGGACGATGTACTTCCTGGGCGCGAAGGACCAGGAGATCGGCTATGCCGTCGTGGCCGGCCGCCTGGCCGTCGCCAACTCGAAGGCCGGCCTCGAGTCGCTGGTCGACCGGGTGGAGAAGTCCGGGGCCGCGGCGGTGGCCGGCGCGTCCTCGAGCGCCGACGCCGGCGCCCCGATCGTCCTCCGCGGCCACCTCGACCTCGCCCGGCTGCGGAAGCTCGACCCCAAGAAGTTCACGCTCCCCGCCCGGCCGGATACGGGCATCGCGTTATTCTTCGGCTCGTGGTACGAGGCCCTGAAGCAGGCCGCCGCCGTGGATGCCACGGTCCGCTGGTCCGGCACCGAGCTGGCGGCCGAGGTCGATCTCCCGCTGGCCGGCGATCGCCCGGCCGCGATCAAGGGCTTCCTACCCGGCCGGGGCGAGGGCCCCGCGCCGCCGCTCCATCCGCCCGGCACGATCGCCTCGCTGAGCCTCTGGCGCGACTGGGCGACGATCTGGGAGTCGCGGGCCGACCTCCTCTCGCCCGAGACCGTCCAGGGCCTCGCGCAGTTCGACACCCTCGCCGGCCAGTTCTTCGGCGCCCGCGAGTTCGGCCCGGATGTCCTGGGCGCCTTCGACCCCCACTGGCGGCTCGTGATCGCCCAGCAGGACTACGCCGCGCTGAAGCCCGCCCCGGACACCAAGCTCCCCGCCTTCGCACTCGTGGCCGAGCTGAACGGCTCGCAGGAGAACTTCGCCGACCGGCTCAAGGTCGCCTTCCAGGCGATCATCGGCATCTCAAATGTCGACGCCGCCCAGAAGCGCGCCGCCGCGCTTGAGCTCGGCTCCGAGAATGTCGACGGCATCACGATGACCACGACGAAGTTCATGCTCTCGACGAAATCGACGTCGCCCGACGAGCCGGGCGCCCAGCGCTACAATTACAGCCCGTCGATCGCGCACGTCGGCCGGTATTTCATCCTCAGCTCCAGCGCCGGGCTCGCCCGCTCGCTCATCCGCGAGCTGAAGGCCGACTCCGCCGCCGGCAACGAGCCAAAGGAATCCGGGCCCGCCACGTTCACCGTCTCGGCCGACGGCCCCGAGCTCGCCCGGCTGTTCGAGAAGAACCGCGACCGGATGATCATGCAGACCATGCTCTCGCGCGGCGAGACGAAGGAGGACGCCGCCCGACGGGTCGACCTCAACCTCGCGCTGCTCCGCTACCTCGGCCACGGCCGGCTGGTCATCCAGGACCTCCCCGGCCGCAGCCGCGTCCAGCTCAGGCTCGACCTGTCCCGCTGATCGGGCCAGTCCCGACTCCGAACCGAAAACCAAGAACCGAAAACCGAAAACCGAGCATGGCGGCCGAAGGCCGCGCCGGAGAACCGCCCGATGAGGATGGCCTCGACCAAGGCGCTGATGGACGACCCCGGCCGCGCCTGGGCGCCGTACCGGCCCGACAGGGATCGGCCCTGGGACCTCCAGGCCGTCGCGCACCTGCACCGCCGCGCCGGCTTCGCCGCGCCGTGGGGTACGCTTCAGCGCGACCTGAAGGACGGCCCCGAAGCCAGCATTCGCCGCCTGCTCGCCGGCGAGCCCGCCGCGGCCGACGGCACCCCGGCCGCCGAGTTCGAATCGTTCCTCGACGCCATGGCGCACCGCCTGGGCGCCACCGCCGACCTCGAGGGCCTCCAGGCCGTCTGGCTCTACCGGATGGTCTTCACGCCGCACCCCCTGCGCGAGCGGATGACCCTCCTCTGGCACGACCACTTCGCCACCTCGATGGCCAAGGTCCAGAACGCCGGGCTGATGCAGCGCCAGAATGCCCTGCTCCGCTCGCAGGCGCTGGGCGACTTCCGCGCCCTGCTGTCGGCCATCGGCAAGGATTCGGCCATGCTCATCTGGCTGGATTCCACCGTCAACAAAAAATCGCATCCGAATGAAAACTATGCCCGCGAGGTGATGGAGCTCTTCAGCCTCGGCCGCGGGCACTATTCCGAGAAGGACGTGCAGGAGGCCGCGCGGGCCTTCACCGGCTGGTTCGTCGTCGGCGATGCCTTCTCGGTCGTCCCCCGCCAGCACGACGACGGGCCCAAGACGATCCTCGGCCGCAAGGGGAACTTCGCGGGCGACGACATCCCCTCGATCCTGCTCGACCAGCCCGCCTGCGCCGAGTGGATCTGCCGCAAGCTTTTCAACTATTTCGTCAGCGAGGCCCACTCGCCCTCCGAGGCCTTGCTGGCTCCGCTGGCCCGGGCGTTCCGCTCGTCGGGCTACCAGATCACGGTCCCGGTCGAGACGATCCTCCGCTCGAACCTGTTCTTCGACCCGTCGATCCGGCGCAGGCGGGTGAAGTGCCCCGTCGAGTTCACGGTCGGCACGGTGCGCTCGCTGGAGGTCTTCAAGCCGACCGTCCAGGCCGCCGCGCTGGCGAAGGCGTGCACCCAGATGGGCCAGGGCCTGTTCGCCCCGCCGAGCGTCGCCGGCTGGGAATGGGGCCGCGCCTGGATCAACTCGTCCACCATGCTCGCCCGCGCCAACTTCGGCCTGGCCCTGCTCTCCGACGACGACGAGGCCCTCGGCCGCCGGCTCGACCCGGCGAAGCTCGCTGCTCGCCACGGCTTCAACCGCCCGCCCGATGCGGCCCGGTTCCTGCTCGACCTACTGGTCCCCGGACCCGTCGAGCCGGCCGTCCGCGACCCGATCCAGAAAGCCGTCATGGCGAAGGCCGCCGATGGCGCCGCTGCCCTGCGCGACGCCGCGCGACGTATCCTCAACCTGCCCGAGTACCAGCTTGCCTGAGCCGCCGGGCCGGTCCTGCACCGGCCCGGGCGTCCGACCCGGAGGAATCTCATGGCCTCGAACCGCCGCCGCTTCCTGAAGTCCTCGCTGGCCTCGAGCACGCTGGTCGCGATGGGCGCCTCCACCGTCCCCGAGTTCCTCGGCCGGTCCGCCCTCGCGGCGGACAACGGGGCCGGCAAGTCCGCGAAGAAATCGAACGACCGGATCCTCGTCGTCGTCCAGCTCCTGGGCGGCAACGACGGGCTGAACACCGTCGTGCCCCACGGGATCGACGGCTACAACCGCGGCCGGCGGACGCTCCGCATCGGCTCGTCCCAGGTCCACAAGGTCACGCCCGAGATCGGCCTCCACCCGGCGATGGGCGGCATGGGCAAGCTGCTGGAGAAGAACCGGCTGGCCATCGTCCAGGGCGTCGGCTATCCCAACCCCGATCGCTCGCACTTCCGCTCGATGGAGATCTGGGAGGTCGGCCGGCTGGAGAACGATTCGAAGTCGCTCGAGACCGGCTGGCTGGGCCGCGCGATGGACCAGAAAGGCCGCAAGCCGGGCGAGGATCCGCCCGCGATGCACGTCGGCGGCCGCTCGCTGCCCCAGGCGCTGCGCTCCAGCCACACCGAGGTCCCCGCGCTCGAGAGCCTCGCCGGCTACAAGCTCCAGCTCACAGGGACCGACGCCGAGCGCCGCGCCGAGCGCTCGGCCCTGGGCGAGATGGCTGCGGCGGAGCGCAAGATGGACGACCCCATGCTCGGCTTCATCCGCCAGACGACCCTCTCGGCGTACGAGTCGAGCAGCCGGCTCGAGCAGGTCGCGGCCAAGGCCGGAAAATCGAAGTACCCGAACTTCGGCCTGGCGAGGCGCCTCGAGATGATCGCCCAGATCATCAAGGCCGGCTTCGGCACCCGGATCTTCTACACCTCGCTCGACGGCTTCGACACCCACGCCAACCAGCTCGCGACCCATGCCGCGCTGTTGACCGAGCTGTCCGACTCGATCGCCGCGTTCCACGAGGACCTGTCCGCCGCCGGCCAGGCCGACCGCGTCGCCACACTGGCCTTCAGCGAGTTCGGCCGCCGCGTCGCCGAGAATGCCTCGCTCGGCACCGACCACGGCGCCGCCGCGCCGGTGTTCCTCGTCGGCCCGGTGGCGAAGGCCGGACTGATCGGCGCACACCCGACCTTCGACGACCTCGACGACGGCGACCTGAAGCACCACACCGACTTCCGCCGCGTCTACGCCAGCCTCCTGGCCGACTGGCTCGACTGCCCGACCGAGCCCGTCCTCGGCCCCGGCTTCGCCCCCCTGCCCCTGCTCCGCAAGGC
>DAIDHB010000032.1 GCA_027452145.1 Planctomycetales bacterium | reverse complement strand
AGCGGCCACCGAGCCACGGAACGAGCAGCATGGGTAGCTGCTGCTGGTGGCCAGCACCTCTTCGGCGGACGACACACCCACGATCCACATGTTGCACGCCGGCGTGCCAGACATGGTGATGACGGCGGCCGGATGCACCCGGCCGACGACGGCCAGGCCGAAGATGGGCTCCTCGGTCTGGATCGTGTGTCCTCCCGTGATGTGGATGCCGGCCTCACGGACCTTTTCGCCGGCCCCGCGGAGGATCTCGACCAGGACCTCGGGCGGCAGGGCGCCGTTGGGGAAGCCGACGATGCTGAGTGCCGAGATCGGCGTGCCGGCCATGGCGTACACGTCGCTCAGCGCGTTGGCGGCCGCCACGGCGCCGAAGTCATACGGCCGATCGACGATCGGCGTGAAGAAATCGGTGGTGAGGATGAGCGCGAGTTCGTCGGATAGGCGGTAGACGGCGGCGTCGTCGGCCGTCGCGTGGCCGACCAGGACGTTCGGGTCGTCGATCGGGGGCAGGCCGGACAGCAGCGACAGGAGATAGTCCGGCGGCTGCTTGGCCGCGCAGCCCGCCCGCTTGGCGAACTGGGTCAGCCGGATCGATTCCAGGTCGCTCATGATCGTTTGCCCCTCGCTTTTCGTCCGGCGCGCCGTAGCCGCCGGTCGACCCACTATAATGGAACCCTCGACCCGGCCGTCCGGGTCGCGATCCGCCGGAAATCGTCGCTTCCGCCCATGCCGCGCTTCGCGGACCGCACCCACTCCATTTTGCCCATCGCTGGATTACCAGTGTCCGCCCTCCCTTTCAAGATGCGAGGCTGCCCCGCGCCGCGGCACCCTCCAGTCAGAACGGCTCGGTCCATCCGGCCATTGTGAAGGAGCCGTGAAGATTGGCTTCGTTTTGCTCTCGGCGCGGGCGCCGAACCCCCTTTCGGCGCCGAACCCCGCCGACTGATTGTGAAGAAGCGGAGAAGATTGGCTTCGTTTTGATCAATGGCTCAACGGCCCAGTCCAGACTGGCCGTGTCCAGATTGATGAAGGAACGGTGAAGATTGGCTTCGTTTTGGATTTTGCGCAGGCGCCGAGACTGTTTCGACGCCGCGTTTCGGCACCTGATTGTGAAGACTCGATGAAGATTGGCTTCGTTTTGCTGTTTTGCACAAGCCAGAGGCATAATTTGGATGCTTGGCGTCGTGTGTCCTCTTCGTGGTGCTGGTGCGAGTGCTTGATGATTGCAGAACGACTCGCCTGGGTTGACACAGGCATGGTTGAGTCCAGGCAAGTATTCGCTGAGAAGGTGCATCGCTCGGCTCCAGGCTGGCGGCGCTTCTGGGATGACGGAGTCTCACCTGAATCATCAACAGGGCGCCGCCTCATTTTGCGCAAATCTGGGCTTATGCGAATTTTTTTGGGTCGGACGGGCGGGGGAGCCGTTAAGGTGACGAGGTCGCCGTCGGCCGGTTGGCCGGGTGCAGGTAGGGAACGCAGGGCGTTTGGTGGGTCGGCTTCCTGTAGGCGCGTGCGTGGAGGCTAGTGGCGATGCGAAGTAATCCGGTCAAGCGGGTCCTGGCCGCGGGGGGCGTGTCGGTCGGGACGATGATGATGGAGTTCAGTACGACGGGGATCGGCCGGATCGCGGCGGCGGCGGGGGCGGAGTTCGCGGTGTTCGACATGGAGCATACCGGTTGGAGCACGGAGACGGTCCGGATGCTGATGGCGACGTCGCGGGCGGCGGACCTGGTGCCGATGGTACGGGTGCCGGCGATGCAGTATCACTTCGTCGCGCGGGTGCTGGACGTCGGTGCGATGGGGGTGGTTGTGCCGATGGTGTCGGACGCGGACCAGGCGAGGGCGCTGGCGGACGCGGCTCGGTATCCGCCGGCGGGTCGGCGGGGCGTGGCCTTCGGGGTGGCGCACGATGATTATCGGATCGGCGACCTGGGCGAGGCGATGCAGACGGCCAACGACGAGGTGTTCGTTGTCGCGCAGATCGAGACGGCCGGGGGCGTCGCGGAGGTCGAGGCGATCGCGGCGGTGGAGGGGATCGACGCCCTGTGGATCGGGCAGTACGACCTGTCGGCGTCGCTGGGAATCCCGGGGCGCTTCGACCATCCCGAGTTCCGCCAGGCGGCGCGCCGGGTGCGCGATGCGTGCCGCAAGTTCGGCAAGGCGGCCGTGCTGGGCTCGGGCGATCCCGAGGTCCTCAAGGCCGGCCCGGCGGACGGCTTCCAGATGCTCGTCTACCTGGCGGATGTGTGGATCTACCAGCAGGCGCTGGCGCGCGGGCTATCGGCCGTCCGCGAGGCGTTCGAGGCCAGTCGCGGTTGAACAGGTAGCATGTCAATGGGGAGGGCGAGCCTCCCGGCGAGCCGGGTCTGGTCGCCGGAGGGAGTCTCCTGTGGAGCGCGGCTCGGCAGGAGTTCGCCCTCCCGTTGTGGATGACAGCGGAACTCGGGACCGCAATGGCGACCCGGCCCGGTTAGACGCTCACCAGCTCGCGGATGGCCTTGCCGACGTATTCCTTGAGCTTGATCCCGTCGGCGTTGAAGCGGCGGATGCCGTCGGCCAGTTGCTCGGTGGCCATGGCATCCTCGTTGTGCATCCAGCGGAACGTCTTCTCGTCCATGTGGATGCGCTCGATCTTCTCGGCCTTCGCCTTCTCGGGCGAGAGCTTGCGCTCGACGGTTCCGTCGGTCTTCATCAGTTCGCCCAGGAGCTCGGGCGAGATCGTCAGGAGGTCGCAGCCGGCGAGTTCGGTGATCTCGCCGACATTGCGGAAGCTCGCCCCCATGATCTCGGTCGCGTAGCCGAACTTCTTGTAATAGTTGTAGATCTTCTGGACCGAGTGCACGCCGGGGTCCTCGGCCGGGGCGATCGACTTGACGCCCTGCTTCTTGAGATACCAGTCGTGGATGCGCCCGACGAATGGGGAGATCAGCGTCACGCCGGCCTCGGCGCATGCGACGGCCTGGGCGAAGCTGAAAAGCAGGGTCATGTTGCAGTGGATGCCCTCCTTTTCCAGCTTCTCGGCGGCGCGGATGCCTTCCCAGGTGGAGGCGATCTTGATGAGGATGCGCTTGCGGTCGATGCCGTCGGCCTCGTACAGGCCGATCAGGCGATGGGCCTTGTCGAGGGTGGCCTGGGTGTCGAAGGACAGCCGGGCGTCGACCTCGGTCGAGACGCGGCCGGGGATGATCTTGAGGATCTCCTTGCCGAAGGCGACGAAGAGCCGGTCGACGGTGGCCTCAATCTGCGCGTCGTGGTCGTTCCCCTCGGACTGGGCGGCGCCGACGACCTCCTCGAGCAGCCGGCGATAGCCGGACATCTGCGCGGCCTTGAGCAGCAGCGAGGGGTTGGTGGTGGCATCGCGGGGCTTGTACTGGGCGATCGTATCGAAGTCGCCGGTATCGGCCACGACCACCGTCATCTGGCGAAGCTGGTCCAGCAGGTTCATCACAGTCCCCTTCGAGTGCAGTCGCCGCCCTCGGGTCGGCGCTGCGCACCGGCCCGAGGAGCGGACATCAACAGTCCTTGCCCGGCAAGATTTGTTCCGACCTGGGGCGAATTCTAGCACAGGGGCCGGCGGGTTGCCTACCTCGCCCCCCGCGCCGAAAGGGCGTGGGCAATCTGCGGGCTCGCGGGTAGACTCTTGCGATACGGATGGAGGCGCGGCGCGCCGATGCGGCGGCCCGGCCGGCCGGCGGAGAGAAGAGACAGGACGAGACGAGTCGCAGCGGCGGTGGAGTCGTCGAGTATGAAGCCTGGGCAGGATCGTTCGATCGCGGCGCGGCTCGCGGGGCTGCGCGGCTTCGCGTTCGACCTGGATGGGACGATCTGGGAAGGGCCCCGGCTGATGCCGGGCGCCGTCGAGCTGGTGGATGCGCTTCGGGGCGATGATCTCCCGGTTGTCTTCGCCTCGAACTCGTCGCGGCATGGCGCGAGGGTGCTGCACGGGCGGCTTGCTGACCTTGGGATCGCATCCGCGCCGGGGGAGATGCTGGCGGCTCTCGACCTGGCCGGCGAGGAGGTCGCACGACGGATGGGGGCGGTCCGCGTGCTGACGCTGGGGACGGACGAGCTCGAGGAAGTGCTGGTCTCCGGCGGGCACGAGCTGGTGCCCGAGCACGAGTGGAAGCGGGCGCAGGCCGTGGTCGTGGGGATCGACCCGCATTTCAGTTATGAACGGCTGCGATCGGCATCGCGGGCCGTGGCCGCGGGAGCGGCGTTCTTCGCGGTGAACATGGACCGGCGGTTTCCGGTGGGCCCGGGCGAGTTTGACCCGGGGTGCGGCGCCCTCGCCGAGGCGATCGCGGTCGCCAGCGGCAGCCAGCCGGTCGGGATCGGCAAGCCCGAGCTCCCCCTGTTCCGCGCGGCGATCGAGCGGCTCGGGTGCGAGGCCCATCAGGCGGCGATGGTCGGTGACAGCACCGCATCGGATATCGAGGGCGGCCGTGCGGCGGGGATGTTCACGGTATGGCTGAATGCCGAGTCGGACGGACCGCCGCCGGATTGCGTCGACCTGCGCGTGCGCAACCTGGACGAGCTGCTGCGGGCCTGGCGCGAGGCGCGGGGCGGGCGGGTGGAGTAGCGAGCCAGCGCCGTCGTCGGTCCCTGCCTTCCTCGCCCCTGGCCCCTAACCCCTAACCCCTGATTCCCGGCCCCTATTCCTGCATCTCGGCGAGCTTCGTCTCGAGCAGCTCGCCGACGAGCGCGGGGTTTGCCTTGCCGCCGGTCTGCTTCATGACCTGGCCGCGGAGGAAGCCCTTGACCGCCTCGGGCTTCTTCTTCCCGCGCTTCAGCTCGTCGATGGCCTGGGGATTGGCGGCGATCGCGGCGGCGACGGCCGCGGCGATCGTGTCGCGGTCGGAGACCATCCGGTAGCCGCCCTGCTCGATGACGACCTCGGCCGGGTCGCCGGTGTCGATCATCCGGCCGAGGACCTCGCGGCCCTGGTTCGTGTTCAGTTCGCCGCGCTTCACGCGGTTGATCAGGTCGGCCAGCCCGTCGGGACGGACGGGGAACTCGGCAACCGTGCTCCTTGTCTCCTTGATCGTGCGCAGGACGTCCTGCTGGATCCAGTTGCTGGCGAGCTTGTACTCGCCGGTGGCACGGGCGACCGCATCGTAGTAATCGGCGACGTCCTGACCCTGCTCGACGAGGACGTTGGCGTCATACGCCGAAAGGCCATACTCGGCCTCGAACCGCTTGCGGCGGTTGAAGGGGAGCTCGCCGACCGAAGCGCGGACGCGCTCGAGCCACGCGGCGTCCACCACGACGGGGACCAGGTCGGGTTCGGGGAAGTAGCGGTAGTCGGCGGCGGTCTCCTTCTCGCGCTGGGGCTTGGTGACCTCCTCGTCGTCGTCCCAGCCGCGGGTGGTCTTGGGGGCGTCCTTGATGGTCTTGCCGTCCTCCTGCCACTTTTTGTACTGGCGGTCGGCCTCGAACAAAAGGGCCTTCTCGACCGAGCGGAAGCTGTTGAGGTTCTTGATCTCGACGATGGGCGTGGCGATCGTCTTGCCGTCTCGGTGGATGTGCAGGTTGACGTTGGCGTCGCAGCGCAGCGAGCCTTCCTGCATCTCGCAGTCGGAGACCTCGAGGTAGCGGAGGGTCAGGCGCAATTCCTCGAGGCAGCCGCGGGCATCGGCCGCGGAGCGGATCTCGGGCTCGCTGACGATCTCGAGGAGCGGGATGCCGGCGCGGTTCAGGTCGACCTCCGAGTATCCGCCGGCGCCGTGGGTGAGCTTGCCGGTGTCCTCCTCGAGGTGGATGCGGGTCAGCCGGCACTGGCTGCCGCCGCCGCCGTCCTTGCGGACGGGGATCTCGAGGTGGCCGCCCTTCGAGAAGGGGAGGTCATACTGGCTGATCTGATAATTCTTGGGCAGGTCGGGGTAATAGTAGTTCTTGCGGTCCCACTTGGTGAACGGGGCGATCTCGGCGCCGAGCGCGACGGCCGTCTTGAGCGCCAGCTCGAACGCCTTGCGGTTCATCACCGGCAGCGTGCCGGGCAATCCCAGGGAGACCGGGTCGGTCTGCGTATTCGGCGGCAGGCCGAAGTCGGTCCCGCTGCGCGAGAACATCTTGCTCTCGGTCTGGAGCTGCACGTGGATCTCCAGGCCGATGACGATTTCGTAGTCCATGTGAGTCGCCCCAGACCTCATGACCGCTCGAGCAGGTCGGTCAAATCTTCCTCGTCACAAACTGGAGGAAAGCGGAGATACACGTCATCCAGGCTTCGGACGCTCTCGACGACCAGCCCGATGTGCATCACCACAGACGGCTGATCCGCGAAAGCCTGACGCAACGACCTCAATATCCCCGCATACCACTGCTTTTCATCGATCGCACGGTCCGATCCGAAGACCAGGGCGATTCTGCCGGTTCTCTCGTCCCATGTTCCGGCCAGGGCGTAATCCCCGTCCGCCAGTCCCTGAGAGGTGGCATACGACCGAACCGCCGTGGCGATCCGCCGTGCGATCGGCCTCAGGGATGTCGTGATAGCCACGCCAGTACCCCCTCTTTCGGATCGTCCAATGCCTCGTAGATCCTCCGCGATTCGGCAGAATCCACCGCGGCCCTGGGCAGGTATCTCAGGTCGTTCAATCTCGCCTTGCTGAATCTTACGAGAAGGTCCCAGTTCTGTCGAATAGCGTCGTTCGCCGGATCCTCGAGCTCTTCCCAGATCCCTGAGAAGACGATCAATTCGGCGAGGTCGTGAGTCTTGCAGGCCCTTGGCAAGTAGTTCAGCCGGAGCTGCTTGCAGATGGCGCTCTTGATCCGAATTTCGAGAGCATAGAGCCGCAACGCCAGGGCGAGGGAATCGTAACCCGCGGCCAGGAGCGCTCCGGCCTCCGCTTCACGTTCCCCCCACGCGACATCGAGATCGATGAGCTTGACGTCGGGTAGAAGACCCGGCATCGGCAAACCGGAACCGCCCGAGCTCATCCTTGCACCCCCGGCCGCCGCGTGTGCCAGTCGGTGGCACGCTCGAAGACCCGCGCGGTGCGGAGCAGTGTGTCCTCGGCGAACGGGGCGGCCAGGAGCTGGAGGCCGATCGGCAGGTTCGCCTTCGTCAGGCCGCAGGGAATGCTGATCCCCGGGATGCCCGCCAGGTTGGCCGTGATGGTGTAGATGTCCGACAGGTACATCGCCAGCGGATTGGCCGTCCGCTCGCCCAGCCTGAACGCCGGCGTGGGCGACGTCGGGCCGAGCAATACGTCGACCTCGCGGAACGCCGCGTCGAAGTCGCCGCGGATCTTGCGCCGGACCTGCAGGGCCTTGTTGTAGTACTGATCGGCGTAGCCGGCCGACAGGGCAAATGTCCCGAGCATGATCCGGCGCTTCACCTCGGCGCCGAAGCCCTCGGAGCGGCTCACCATCATCATCCGGACGAGCGGGGCGATCTGGTCCTCGCCGGGGAATTTCGGCGACCAGTCCTCGGCGCGGTGGCCGTAGGTCGTGCCGTCGTAACGGGCCAGGTTGCTCGAGCACTCGGCCGGGGCGACGATGTAATACGCGGGCACGCCGTACTTCGAATGGGGCAGCGAGACTTCCTTGATGGTGGCGCCGGCCTTCTCGTAGACCTTCACCGCCTCCTGCACGGCGGCGGCGACCTCGGGGTCGAGCCCCTCGCCGAAGAACTCGCGGACGATACCGATCCGCAGCTTTTCCGGCGGCGTGTCGAGGGTGGCCGCATAATCGGGGACGGGCGTCTCGACGCTCGTCGAGTCATTCGGGTCGCGGCCGGAGATGACACCGAGGAGGAGTGCCGTATCGGCCAGGTCGTGGGCGAATGGGCCGATCTGATCGAGCGAGCTGGCGAAGGCGATCAGGCCATACCGGCTGACGCGGCCATACGTCGGCTTGAGGCCGACGATGCCGCAGACCGCCGCGGGCTGTCGGATCGAGCCGCCGGTGTCGGTGCCGAGCGCCAGCGGCGCGAGGCTCGCGGCGACGGCCGCCGCCGAGCCGCCCGACGAGCCGCCGGGCACGCGGGCCTCGTCCCAGGGATTGAGGGTCGGGCCATAGGCGCTATTCTCGGTGGACGAACCCATCGCGAACTCGTCCATGTTCGTCTTGCCAAACAGGATCGCGCCGGCGGCCCTGAGTCTGGAGATGGCCGTGGCATCGTAGGGCGGGCGGAAGGTCCGGAGCATCCGGCTGCCGCAGGTGGTCGGCTCTCCGTCGACGCAGAGCACGTCCTTGATCGCGACGGGGACGCCCGCGAGGGGTCCGAGCGGCTCGCCGGCCTTGCGGCGGCGGTCGACCTCGCGGGCCTGGGCGCGGATGTGGTCGCCGTCGAGGTGGACGAAGACGTTCAGCCGCCGGGTCTTTTCGGCCCGGTCGAGCAGCGCACTGACGATCTCCTCGGAGGTGGTCTCTCCGGCCTTCATCCGGGCCAGAAGCGCGACGGCGGTGTCCTGACTCATCGATCGGCGTCCTCGGGACGGGGGCTCGTGCGTGGCGAGTGCTTCGGGGCGGGCGCGGGGCGGTACGGCGCGAGACCGCACCCGGCCGCCGACCCGGGTCGACTCCATCAATCGAGCGGCGGGGGGACCAGGAAGCTGGTGGAGTTCCGCTTCGGTGCGTTGGCCAGCGCCTGCTCGCGGGGCAGGGGCTCGCCGCGGACGTCGTCGCGGAAGACGTTGCGGACCTCGATTCCGTGCGCCAGCGGCTCGACGCCGGTTGTGTCCACTTCCTGGAGCTGCGCGACGTAGTCGACGATCGAGTTGAGCTGGCCGGTGAAGGTCTCCAGCTCCTCGGGGCTCACCCGCAGGCGGGCGAGCAACGCGACCTTGGCGACGTCGGCGTTCGAGAGCGACATGCGAGGAGGTCCCCGGGGCGACGTTGACGTTGGCGTTGTCGGAAAAGGCGGCGGAAATCCCGTCCGGCCGCCCCTCGCGGCCGGGTGAGGCCCTCAGTCTGACAGATTCGGCCGGGTCGTTCAAGGTTCGCCGCCGCATCGGAAAACACGGCGAGCGGACGGATCGGGACCGCCGGGCGGGTTTGACGCCCGGCGCGGGGGCGTCCTATCATGTTGCCGCGGGCGACGGACGATATGACGACGGCGGGCCGGAAGGCCCCGGTGCTTCGAGCCTCGACGATGATCAACGGACCAGTGGCGATCATCCTGGCCGCCGGCCAGGGGAAGCGGATGAAGTCGGAGAAGGCCAAGGTCCTGCACGAGGTGTGCGGCCAGCCGATGATCCGCTACGTGGTCGACGCCGCGAGGGGCGCGGGGGCACGCACGATCGTCGTGGTCGTCGGCTATGCGGCCGACCAGGTGCGCGATTACCTCAGGGACGAGCCGGACGTGCTGTTCGCCGAGCAGGACCAGCAGCTCGGCACGGGGCACGCCGCCAAGGTCTGCCGGCCGGTCCTGGGCGACTACCGCGGTCCCGCGCTCATCCTCGTCGGCGACGAGCCGCTGCTGCGCCCCGGCCCGCTCGCCGACCTGCTTCGGCGGCATCAGGAGGACGGGGCCTCGTGCCTGCTCGGGACAGCCATGCTGGCCGATCCGACCGGATTCGGGCGGATCCTTCGCGACTCGGCCGGGCGATTCCTCAGCATCGTCGAGGAGCGCGACGCCACGCCCGAGGAGCGCGCGATCGCCGAGGTCAACCCGAGCTGCTACGTCTTCGATCTGCCGGACCTGTGGGAGGCCCTCGACCGCGTCGGCACGAGCAACGTCCAGGGGGAGTACTACCTCACCGATGCCCCGGCCCATCTCATGACGATGGGCCGCAAGGTGCTGGCCCTTCCCGTCCTCGCCGCTGACGACGTGCTGGGCGTCAACACCCGCCAGCACCTCGCCCAGGCGACGGCCATCATGCAGGCCCGGATCCAGGACCACTGGATGACCGAGGGCGTGACGATCGTCGACCCGCGGTCAACTTTCATTGACGGCCGCGCCACGATCGGCCGCGACACGGTGATCTACCCGTTCTCATTCATCAACGGGAACGTGAAGGTCGGGGCGAATTGCAAGGTCGGTCCGTGCGCCCACCTGCGCGACGGCACCGTGCTGGACGACGGCGTTGAGATCGGCGCGTTCGTCGAGATCAACCGCTCGCACATCGGCGCGAGGACGCTGGTCCGGCACCTCGCCTACCTCGGGGACGCCGAGGTGGGCGAGGGCGTGAACGTCGGCGCGACGGCCGTCACGGCCAATTTCGACGGCAAGCGGAAGCACAACACGCACATCGGCCCCGGCAGCCTGATCGGCGCCGGGGCGGTGCTGGTCGCCCCGGCGAACGTCGGCCAAGGCGCCGTCGTCGGGGCCAATGCGGTCGTCACGAAGGGACACGACGTCGGCGACGGCGAGACCGTGGTCGGCGTGCCGGCGCGGAAGTACGAGCGGCGTCCGGGTCAGGCCTGAGCGGAGCGGCGGCGACCTGCATGGCCCGGGCCCCGAGGTCTGCCGACGCGGCGCCGAACGTGATTATCGTCGATGGCTCGGTTGCGGCCCGCGCATCGATGCCGGCGCCGCCTGGACCGTTGCGCCGAGCGGGAGCCATGATGGCAATTGGGACCGCCAGTTGGACCGTCGGCGAGCTGCGTTCCGGGACATCGTGCGGGGCGGCGATGGTCGCCTTTTCGTCCCCGCGCCGGGGCCTGCTCAGTATCAAATCTGGGGGGCATGTGCTAATCTTGAAGGGTTCCAAGCCTGGCCTGGCCGAGTCTAGACCCCTCTGGCCGGCAACTCCTCGACGGCACGAGCGAATATGGGAGGCTGCGGGCCGGGACGTCGAACCCGACCGCTACGGACCGAGTTGAGTAGCAGGCACGATGAAGATCAGCACCACGCCCGCGATCGAGGCCCTGGCCCGGCGGCTGATTGCCCTCGATTCGTACCGAGAGCCGTCTGGTCGGCCCACCGTCGCGGTGGTGCGGACCTGTAACAGGCTGCGGGCGACGCTCTCGAAGTTCGTGGGGATGGGGGGCTTTTGTGCGCTCATGTCGCGAGCGCTGGCGCTGGCGAAAGACGAGGTCCCTTCGCTCGCCACGGCCAGGGTCCTGCCGGACGGCTCCCTGGAAGGATTGGCCGAGGCCGAGCATGACTCAGACGCCGGGGTCATCGTGATCGCCCGATTTCTCGGGCTGATGGCGACCTTCATCGGCGAACCCCTCACGCTGGGCCTGGTGAACGAGGCCTGGCCGGCCGCGCCCGGGGCCGGGGACGAGGCGGGAAGTGGGGGAGGATCATGAATACCGGTGATCGAGTCGCGATTCGCAAGCTCCCGACCGGGGTCCCGGGCCTGGACGAGATCCTGGGCGGCGGCTTGCCCGAGTATTCGTTCAACATCGTCGCTGGCGCCCCCGGGACCGGGAAGACGACCCTGGCCCACCAGTGATGTTCGCCAACGCCACGCCCGAGCGGCCGGGACTGTACTTCACCGTGCTGGGCGAGCCGGCTCTCAAGATGCTCCGCTATCAGCAGCAGTTTCGGTTCTTTGACGCGGCCAGGCTGAACACGGCCGTCCGTTTCATCAATCTCAGCGAGGTTGTCCTGGAGAAGGACCTGGAGGCGGTCCTGGCGGAGATCGTTCGGGAGGTCGAGGCGGCTGGACCCGCCTTTGTGATGGTGGACTCGTTCCGAACAGTGGTGCGGAAGGCGGGCGGTGGGACGGGCGACGTGGAACTCCAGGCGTTCGTGCAGAGGCTGGCCCTGCACCTTACGAGCTGGCAGGCGACCACGTTCTTGCTGGGGGAATACCTTGAGGGCGAGATCCGGGACAACCCCGTTTTCACGGTGGCCGACTCCCTGTTCTGGCTGTACCAGCAGGTCGAGCGGAACTCGATCGTGCGGAAGCTTCAGGTCATGAAGCTGCGGGGCCAGGCGTCCGTCCCGGGGCTGCATACGTTCCGCATCACCGCCGACGGCCTTCAGACCTTCCCCCGTACCTTCGGCCTGACCGGCCGGGCACACAAAAGCGGTGGCCGACGGCGGCTCTCGTGCGGGATCGCCGAGCTGGACGCGATGATGGGCGGTGGGGTCCCCGAGGGCGATAGCCTGCTCGTCGCCGGGCCGTCGGGGTCGGGGAAGTCGGTCCTCGCCACGCAGTTCATTGCCGAGGGACTCCACCACGATGAGCCCGGGATCCTCGCCATCTTCGAGGAACGCCCCGAGGAGTACGCGGGGCGGGCCGCCAGCCTCGGCATGGACTTCGCGATCCCTCGAAGGGATGGAAAGCTCGAAATCCCCTATCTCCGGCCCCTGGACCTGTCGGTCGACGAGACGATGCGGGAGATCATCGACGCGGTGGAGCGAACAGGCGCCAAGCGGCTGGTGATCGACTCCCTGGCCGGTTTCGAGCTGGCGCTCGCGCCCGGCTTCCGCACCGACTTCCGCGAGTCGCTCTACCGGATGATCGGGGCACTGACCCGGACCGGGGTCACCGTCGTGAGCACCGTCGAGCTGGTCGAGAGCTTCACCGAGCTGGCCCTGAGCCCGTACTCGATCTCGTTCCTGAGCGACGACATCATCCGGCTGCGCTTCGTGGAACTCGACAGCCGGCTCTGCAAGGTGCTGATGGTCGTCAAGATGCGCGGCGGGGATCACAGCAAGGACATCAGAGAGTACGAACTGACGTCCGAGGGCCTGCGGGTGGGCGCCCGTCTGACGGGGTATCGCGGCCTCATCACCGGTGTCCCGGGGCCGTTCGCCTCCGATTTCCGCGAGGGTCAGTCGTACCGGACGTGATCGATCGAAAGGAAGAGCGGTGGACCATGTGCGAGGACGTCGGGCATGATGGCGGCGACTTCGGCCCGCCGCTCGAGCGATTATGTCGATACCTGTCCGACCGGTCGCCCCAGCCGGTGGTGGCCGTGGAGGGGACGACGCACGTCGTGATCTACCTCAACAATGCCTTCGCCCGTCTGGTCGGCCGGGACGCGAAGAGTCTCATCGGTCGTCCCTTCGCCGAGGCGGTCCCGGAAGGCCGGGAAAACGGGTGCCTGGCGCTGCTGGACCGTGCCTTCCGAACCGGCAATTCCGAATTGCTGGAGGAGCAAGAGCACGTCGGCGTGACGCCCCGGTCCGTCTACTGGTCGTATTCGGTCTGGCCAATCCTTGGAGAGGATGACTGCCCGGTCGGCGTGATGATCCAGGTGACGGATTCGACCGAGACGGCGATTTTCCGCCGGCAGACCACGGCGATGAACGAGGCGCTCGTCGTCTCCGCGAGCCGTCAGCACGAGCTCGCGGCGACGGCGCGGTCGTTCGGCGAACGACTGCGGGCGGGCGTCGAGGCGAGGGACCGCTTCCTCGCGATCCTGAGCCACGAGCTGCGCAATCCCCTCGGCGCGCTCAGCACCGGGCTTCAGCTCCTTCAACTGTGCGGGGAAGACCCGTCGCGGGCGGAGGACTCGTCGACCATGAGGGGCATGATGGAGCGGCAGTTGAAGCAACTGGTCTGGCTGGTGGACGACCTCCTGGAGGTCAGCCGGATCTCCTCGGGCCGGATCGAGCTGCGCATCGGGAGGGTGGACCTCGCGGCGATCCTCGGGGACGCCGTGGACGCGAGTCGCCCGCTGATCGACCGGGGCGGCCATGAGCTCGTCATCAGCCTCCCGCCCGGCCCCATCATGATCGACGCCGACCCGACCCGGCTCACCCAGGTCTTCGTAAACCTGCTTGGTAACGCGGCGAAGTACAGCGATCCGGGCGGGCGCATCGAGCTGTCGGCCCGGCGGGAAGGGGATGACGTCGTGGTCAGCGTCCGGGACAGCGGGATCGGCATTCCTGCCCTCGACCTGCCCCGGGTGTTCGACATCTTCGTGCAGGTCGACCCCGAGCGACCTCGGAGCCAGGGCGGGCTGGGGATCGGATTGTCGCTGGTCCGATCATTCGTCGAGCTCCACGGCGGCCGCGTCGAGGCCCATAGCGAGGGCCCCGGCCACGGGAGCGAGTTCATCGTTCGCCTTCCGGCGAAGGCCGAGACGCCCGCCGCAGGGTCGTCGGCCCCCGAACCCAGGCGGCCCCGCGGGCCGCGCCGTCGCATCCTCGTGGTGGACGACAACCGGGACGCGGCGGAGGCGCTGGGGAGGCTGCTGCAACTCATGGGTCACGAGGTGCGGACGGCGCACGGCGGCGACGAGGGGGTCGCGGTGGCGGCGGAATTCAATCCTGACGTGGTCCTCATGGACCTCGAGATGCCGACGGTGGACGGCTACGATGCGGCCCGTCGCATCCGGGCGGCGCCGAAGGGCAACGAGCCATTCCTCATCGCCCTCACCGGTTGGGGCGCCGACGCCGACCGCAGGCGGACGCACGATGCCGGCTTCGACCGCCATCTCGTCAAGCCGGTGAATACGGGCGTCCTCATCGAGACAATCGCCGACCTGGCGCCGCGATCGACCTGACCGTGTCCCCGGCAGACATTCGTCCAGCGAACGAAGTGGTGGATGGCCGCGGAAACCAGCCATTCGACGGCCGGGCCAGGGCTGGCAGGACAGGTGGTCCGAAGGGCCCGGCCTCCGGAGGGCCGTCGACTCTGTTCGGCCTGGACCACCGTCAACGCTTGGGCGGGTCGGGATAACCTCGCTTTTCGGCGTAGTGGACCAGCGATTGCTCGATCGTATCGGACAGCCCCAGCCGGCAATGGGACGAGAACCCGTCCAGCCAGGACTTCCACTCCGCCGAGCCCTTGATCGCGAGGACCGTCTCCCGGCGCGGCGCCGCAAGCCTGGGGCGCCCCGGTCTGTTCCGCTCGGTCTTCGCCATCAACTCCACCATCGCAGTCTGCTGAAGGTCATCATCTCGATCCGGCGAGAATCCGCGCCGTTCCGCGAAGGAGCCGACCTCCGACTATCGGGAAGTATATCTGGAGAGGGACTTTAAATCGAGCATTTGAAGATTTTTTTCTTGAAACATTTTTCAATCTATTGAATTGGAGTAGATTATCGCTATACTTTAATTGCCGCGAGTTGACGACTGAAGCCCGGGGAGGCCGGGGATCCGCGAGTGGCGACACGGGGACCCGGGAGATTGCGTGAATCCTGGCCCGGTCGAAGAGACTGGTTCGCCCGCCCTCTCCGCCACCGTTCCCGGTGGGCATGCTGCACTGAGGCATCTGGATGACGATCGCGCGGAGCGATCGAACTCGATCTCCTCCGAACCGCGAGTCCCGAATGAGAAAGACCTTCCAGCCTCGGCCGGCGACCGCCGGCATCGCGTGGCCCGCCGTGCTCTGGATCGCAGGCTTGCACGTCGGCGCCCTTTTCGCGGTGGTCCCCTCCTGTTTCACCTGGTCCGCGGTGGTGGTCGGCATGGCCCTCTACTGGCTCACGGCCGGCGTCGGTATCTGCATGACCTATCACAGGCTCCTGACCCACCGCAGTTTCGCCCTGCGACCTCGGTGGCTCGAATACCTCTTCACGGCGATCGGCTGTTGCGCGTCGGAGGGCGGAGCGATCGGATGGGTCGCCGACCATCGCAAGCACCATGCCCACGCCGACGAGGAGCAGGACGTTCACAGTCCCACTCGCGGATTGGCCTGGGCCCACATGCTCTGGTGGATGACGCCCGAGGTCACCCGGTCCCTCGATCGCGGATACGTTCGGCGATGGGCACCGGACCTCGCGCGTGACCCGGTCCACCGCCTCCTCGACAGGTTTCACTTCGTCTTTCCCCTTCTGATGTTCGCCGCCCTCTACGCCGTGGGAGGCCTGCCGTGGCTGGTCTGGGGCGGCTTCGTCCGGTCGTGCCTGGTGCTGCATTCGACCTGGCTGGTCAACTCGGCCACGCATGTCTGGGGCTACCGCAGCTTCCAGACCCGCGACACCTCGACCAATCTCTGGTGGGTCGCCCTGCTCACCTTCGGCGAGGGCTGGCATAACAATCACCATGCCTCCCAGACCTCGGCCCGTCACGGCCTGCGGTGGTGGGAGGTCGACGCGACTTACTGGGCCATCCGCCTCCTCGCCGTGGTCGGACTGGCCCACGGTGTGAGGCGCCCCAGGACGATCCCCGCGCCGCGGCTGCTCGACATTTCTCCTGTAGACAGGACGGAACTCGCCGGCGTCTAGCGCCGATCGACGAGCGACCTCATGCGATCGCCGGACTGGGCGAATCGACCGCAACACCCCTATCGACCGGGAAGCCGCCGCAATGGAATTGATGGAGAGCCTCCAAGGATTTGTCGCGGAAAACCTCGCCCTGCTGACGCCCGTTGATCAGGCCTGGCAGCCGACGGACCTCCTCCCGGACCTCACGGCGGGGGATTGGAGTGAACGCATGATGCGGTTCCGGGAATCGGCTCGGCAGGTCTCCGATGAGCTGCTGGTCGTCCTGGTGGGCAACATGATCACGGAGGAGGCCCTGCCGAGTTATTCGATGTCGCTCGATCGCATCGTTCATGACAAGACGGGGACCGGCGAGGCTCCCTGGGCCCGCTGGCTGCGGGGGTGGACCGCGGAGGAGAACCGGCACGGCGACCTCCTCAACGCTTACCTCCGCCTCACGGGGCGGGTGGACATGCGGGCCGTCGAGCGGACGATCCATCACCTGCTTCGGAATGGATTCGACACGCGGAGTCAGGGCGATGCCGGCGCGAGCCTGATCTATGCCGCCTTCCAGGAGCGCGCGACGCGGATCACCCACGGGAATGTGGCCAAGCTGGCGGCCAGCCAGGGGGATGAGGGTCTGGCCAGGATCTGCCGGAAGATCGCCGGCGACGAGGCACGGCACGAGACGTTCTACATCAGGGTGGTCGGCCAGATCATGGAGCGAGAGCCGGAGGCCGGCGTCCTGGCCTTCCGGGCGATGATCAAGGGCATCATCTCCATGCCCGGGCGCCAGATGTTCGACGGTCTCGACCCCGACCTGTTCGACCATTTCGCCGCCGTCTCGCAACGCCTGGGGACCTACACGGTCCTGACATACGCTCAGATCATCGAACACCTCGTCAAGGTCTGGGGGGTGGCACACCGGTCCCTCTCGGGGAAGGCGGCCAGGGCCCAGGACTATCTCTGCGGGCAGGCCGAGAAGTATCAACGCTTCGCGGACGAGATCGCGGAGAAGCTAGCCAAACGACCGCCGATTCGCTTCACCTGGCTCCCCGGTAGCGAGGTTTAGGCCCGTCGTGGAAGCACGAGCGGTGCCCCGGTCAGGCCTGAGCGGCGCGTCGGCGGCGGTGCAGCGTCCGCGCGCCGATGGCCGCCAGTGCGGTTCCGAACAGGATCATCGTCGAGGGCTCGGGCACGGCCTGTGCGCCGATGCCCGCGATGACCTGGTCGGCCTGGGTCGTCGGGTGGACCGTGTCCCAGAACAGGTAGCCGGTAATGTTGGTCCGACCCATCGCGGAGTCGGTCGTATTCGTGAGGCCATAAGCCGAGGCGTTGTTGAAGAGCCCCGCCACGTCGAGGATATGGATCGACACGCCGGGCAGGCTCTGCTGGAGCTGATGCATCTCGGCCTGGAGCAGCCCGTTATAGGCCATGGACAGGGCATTGAGCTCCTGCGGCAGAGGGGCGGCCAGTCCGGCCGTGCCGGGGAGCGATCCCAGTGGCGGGAGGTTGGGGATCAGGAAGTCCTTTGCACCAGCGGCGGCGAGGGTATGGACCTCGCTCACCAGGTTGCCGACCGGGATCGTGGGATCGGTCTGATGGCCGTTGAGGAAGTCGTTCGCGCCGCCCCAGATGGTGAAGAGCTGGCCCGGGGCCGGTGTGTGCGAGGCCAGGTAAGTATCGATCTGCTGGCCGGTGTTCGGCACGGTCAGTGTCACGCCCATGACGCTGGCGGACGTGGTGCCGGCGCCCGTCATCGCCCCGCCATAGGCGTAGTCAGTCCCGCCGTTGACGCTCGCCGTCGGCGCGGCGACGCCCAGGTCCTTCGCCAGGTACTGGACCCAGTTCATCCCGTTGGTGAAGTTTCCGGCGACGTAGCCGTAGCTCGTCGGCGGCACGGTGCCGCCGCTCGCCGCGTAGAAGTTGCCGACGTCCGACAGGCTGTCGCCGAAGCTGACGATGCCCTTGATCTGGCCGCCCGTTGCCTGTGTGCTCGCGATCGCCAACGCAGCGATTGCCCAGAATGCCCGGATTCCCCGTGCCCTCGATTGAAGCCGCTTCATGCCGCTCTCGCCTCCTTGCTCGCTCGGTGTGTCCTTTGTCGGCGCCGATCGTCGACGATCGCGACGCCCACTGGATAAGGACCCGAGGCCCCCGTCGACCGGACGCGCGGGCTTGAGTTTTTTGGGGGGAGAGGATCGCAACAGGAGCGAGGTGGAGGATCGACGATTCGAGGCCGCTCAGGTTCATGGACTGGCTGACCTGTCGACAGGGTTGAGCCGAGCGTAGAGGTCGACATACCTCGCGAACAGCTCGTCGTAGACGTCGGCGTTCGCGCGGTCGGGCTCGACGACACGCTCGATGGCGACCATGGCTTTTGCGGCCTCGTCGAAGTCGGCGTAGATACCGGCGGCGACGGCGGCGGCCATCGCCGAGCCGAGTGCGCAGACCTCGGGCTCGCGGGCAAGGTGGATCGGCTGCTTGAGTATGTCGGCGTGGATTTTCAGCCAGAGCGCGGATTTCGCGCCGCCGCCGCCGATGAAGATCCGCTCGACGCGCAGGCCGTGCGCGGCGGCGTCCTCGAGGATGTGGCGGGTGCCGCACGCGGTGGCCTCGTAGATCGCGCGGAAGATGTGGCCGGGGCCGTGCGCGAGCGACAGGCCGACGACTGCGCCGCGGGCCTGGGGGTTCTTGTAGGGAGAGCGGTTCCCTTGCCAGTCGTCGCGGACGACCAGGCCCTCGGCGCCGGGCGGGACGGCGGCGGCCTGCTCGTCGAGGACCTCGAAGATGTGGACGCCGCGGCGCTCGGCCTCCTGGCGCTGGGTGCCGGCGAAGTGGCGCCGATACCAGTCGAGGATCGAGCCCGTCGCCGTCTGGCCGGCCTCGAGCGTGTAGAGGCCCTCGACGGTCGCATCGGGATAGCAGCCGCCCGAGCCCGAGCCGAAGACACCCTCGCGCGACTGCGCCAGGTGGCAGGTGCTCGAGCCGACGATGACCGCGACGTCGCCGTCCCGCGTGGCCCCCAGGCCCAGCATCCCGAGATAGGCGTCGATGCCCCCCTGCGCGACCGGGATGCCGGACGCCAGTCCCAGCTCCTCGGCGGCGGCACGTGCGAGCCGGCCGTCGCCGCGGCCGAGGGGTACGATTCGCGTCGGCCACTTGCCGGGCAGGTCGTCCAGGCCGACCGCCGCGAGCAGGCCGAGCGGCCAGCCGCCGTCGGGGCGGGCGTAGTTCCACTTGACCGCGACGTGGTTGAGCGAGAGCGTCCACTCGCCGGTCAGCCGGTGCATCATCCAGTCGGTGCCCTCGACGATTCGCTCGGCCGAGTGATAGACCTCGGGCCGGTGGCGCTTGAGCCAGAGGGCCTTCGGCAGCATCCACTCGGGCGAGACGCGGCCCGAGACGTAGCGGAGCACGGGATCGCCGGTGGCGCTGATGTCGGCCGCCTCGCGATACGAGCGCTGGTCCATCCAGAGCAGGGCGGGGCCGAGCGGCTTGCCCCGCTCGTCGCAGGCCAGCACGGTGCAGGCCGTGTGGTCGAGGCCGATCGCGACGACCTCGTCGGGGCCCGATCCGGCCGCGTCGAGCGCCGAGCGGATCGCGGCGCGGGCGGCCGACCACCACGAATCGGGGTCCTGCTCGGCCCAGGTCGGGCGCGGGTACGAGGTCTCGATCGGCGCGACGCCGTAGGCGGCCGTCCTGCCGTAATGGTCCACCAGCGCCGCCCGGAGGCTCTGGGTGCCGACGTCCAGGCCGAGGAGCAAGCCGTTGCGCGGTCGTGTCGTGTTCATCGGAGCGGATCCTGAAGTGGGTGGAGGATCGGCGGCCGTCGCCGATCAAAACGTCTTGCGGCTGTCGAGCAGGAGCGTCACCGGGCCGTCGTTCACCAGCTCGACCTGCATCATCGCGCGGAAGACGCCCCGGGCGACGGTGAGGCCGGATTGCTCGAGGCGGTCGGCGCAGAGGGTGTACAGCCGCTCGGCCTCGGCGGGATCGGCGGCGGCCGTGAAGCTGGGCCGGCGGCCGCCCCGGCAGTCGCCGAGCAGGGTGAACTGGCTGACGACGAGCACGCCGCCGCCGGTGTCGCCCACGCTCCGGTTCATCTTGCCCTGGTCGTCCTCGAAGGCGCGGAGGTTCTGCACCTTGTCGGCGACCCAGCCAGCGTCGGTCTCGGTGTCGCCCCGCTCCACGCCGAGCAGGACCAGCCAGCCGGGCCCGATCCGGCCGACGCAGGTGCCCTCGACGGTCACCGATGCCTGCGAGACGCGTTGCAGAACCGCACGCATGCAATTTGTCCTCGGAGGGCAATGTCGTGGGCATTTCGAAGTGATGATAACGCGGAGAATCGGCGATTTCGCGAGGTCGACGGAGAAACTCGGCGAGATGTGTGGCCGATCCGGGTAGCCCGATGTCGGTCGAACTGATATTTTGCTGGTGGCATCCATGAGGGGCGGCTGAGGGGGACGAGCGGCGCAAGGAGGAGACGTTGGTCGGGTCGAAGCCAGTACGGCTGCGGGTAGGGGTGGTCGGCCTGGGCCGGTTGTGGGAAACCCGGCACAAGCCGTCCCTGGCGCGGCTGGACGATCGGTTCCGGGTCACCGCGGTCTACGACCAGGTCTGCCGGCGCGCGGAGATCGAGGCGGCGCAGCTCGGCTGCGCGGCGTGCGAGGGGCTGTCGGCACTGGTCGAGCGGCCGGATGTCGACGTGATCTACCTGCTGTCGCGGCAGTGGTTCGGGCTTCACCCGATCGCGCTGGCCTGCGCGGCGGGGAAGCCGGTTTACTGCGCCCTGCCGCTGGCCGACGACCTGGAGGAGCTCGAGCAGCTCGTCGGGCTGGTCGAGTCGAGCGGGATCGCGTTCATGCCCGAGTTCGCCCGGCGATTCTATCCGGCGACGTTGCGGCTCAAGGAACTGCTGGCGACCGAGCTGGGCGCGCCCCGGCTGATCGTGGGGCACTCACGGCTGTACGGCTTTGACCGCTACGCCGTGCCGGGGCCGACGACGCAGATCGCGCCGGCTCCGCTGTTGATCGACCCGGGCAGCTATCTGCTCGACTGGTGCGGATTCGTGTTCCAGTCGCTGCCCGAGGCGGTGCAGGGGGTGGGCATCCGGGTGCTGCCGTCGACCGACCCGGGCGATCAGGGGTCCGACTACGAGAGCTTTACCGCGCGATTCGCGGGCGGGGCCTCGGCTCAGATCTCGTATGGCCTGTATCACCGGGCAAGCTGGGGCGACGCCAGCCGGTTCCTGCCGTCGCCCGGCTTTCAGGTCTACGCCGAGCGGGGCATCGCATGCCTCGAGATGCCCGAGCGGATCCAGTGGTCGGGCGGGGCGGGCGTCAAGGACGAGCGGCTGCCGCTCGAGCCCACTGTGGGCGACGTGCTGAATGATCACTTCCATCGCCTGGTGCGGGGCATTCATGCCCTGGCGCCGACGATTCGCGACGCCTTGACGATCGCGAGGCTGGTCCGGGACCTCAGGCGCAGCCAGCTCGAGGGGGGAACCGTTCTTCGTACCGTCACCTAGGAGTGCACCATGCGGGAAGGAGCCCGATCGATGGACAGCGACAACCCGATTGACAATGGCGCCGACGGCCTCCAGCGACCGCGATCCGCCAGGCGAGCCGCCTTGCTCGCCCTCGCGGCCGCCGTCGGGCTGGGGTTGATGACCGACTCGCTTTGGCGAAGCTCAGCCACGTATGACGAGGTCCTGTACCTCGAGGTTGCCGCGCGGTGGTGGCGGACCGGCGAGCAGGAGACCATCACGCGGGCGGGATCGCCGCTGTCGTTCTGGAAGATCCAGCAGGTGCCGATGCTCTGGGCGGTCGACCGCCTCGGATACGGCGAGTGGATCGACCATCCCGACGTGTACGAGGCCCGGCTGCTGCCGCTGGCGCGGACGTCGGGATTGCTGGTCTGGCTGGCGGCGTTCGGCCTGGTCGCTTTCTGGAGCCGACGACTGTACGGCCCCGACGCGATGGTCCTGGCGGCGTGGTGGTTCGCGCTGAGCCCGAACCTGCTGGCCCACGGCGCACTCGCGACGATGGAATTGCCCGTCCTCGCGGCGATGACCGGGATGTTCCTGCTGTTCTGGGAGTTCCTCCGCACCGGCAGCCGGAGGGCATTCGTCGCCAGCGCGATCGTGGGCGGCGTGGCATTTTCGTGCAAGTTCACGGCGGCGGTCGTGCCGCCGATCCTCGGGCTGCTTTGGCTGATCGGCCGGTGGGGCGACATCCGCAGCCGGCCAGTCCGGACAGCCGGCGCGCTCGCGGGCGGGATGGCGGCCTACGTCGCGATCCTGCTCGCCGCCGACGTGGCACTGACCGCCGGGGCCGTGCTGCCGATCAGCCAGCAGGCCGGCCACCATCCCAGCCTCGACGGCAAGCTCGGGGCGACGGCGGCGCGGTGGGCCGGCCGGCTGATCGAGCTGCCCGCGCCGCAGGACTGGGTCGGCTTCCTCAAGCAGATGATCATGCAGAGGGGCGGGGCGCCGGCCTACCTGTTCGGCGAGGTGAAGTCCACCGGCTGGTGGTACTATTACCTGGTCGCGATGGCGGTGAAGGTGCCGCTGTTCTTCTGGGCGGTGCTGGCCGCGCGCGGGCTGCTTGCAGGCCGGTTGCGGTCGGCCGGATGCGGCTGGGCGCTGCCGGTGGCCGCGGCGGCATTCGTGGCGGTCGCCTCGCTGGGCTCGACGCGAAATCTCGGTGTGCGCTACATGCTCCCCGTGGCGCCGCTGGCGATCGTCTGGATCTCGGGACTGGCCGAGGCCGGGTCACGCGCTCGACGCCTCGCGTGGTGCGGGCTGGCGGCGCAGGCGATCGCGGTCGCGTCGATTCACCCGTACGAGCTGACGTATTTCAACGTCCTGGCCGGCGGACCGATGGGCGGGCGACAGATCCTGTCGGATTCGAATCTCGACTGGTCGCAGGGCCTCAAGCCGCTGGCCGAGCTCCAGCGCGAGCGGCCCGAGCTGCGCGACCTGACGCTCTACTGCTTCGGCGACACCGAGGCCGGGCGCTATGGCGTCCAGGGCCAGTCGTACACGATTCGCGAGGGGAAGCCCAACGATCACCTGCCGCCGAGGCTCACGGCCACGACGCCCTACCTCGCGGTCTCGTCGACGCTCCAGTGGGGGCCGTGGAAGGCCAGGGGCTATTTCCAGGCGCTCGACGGCGTGGCGCCGGTCTGCTACACCCCGGACACCACGATCGCGATCTACCGGACCGCCGACGTGCCGGGCCTGGTTGCGAGCGACGAGCCGGTGCGGGTCGCCGAGTCCGGCGGCCGGTAAGAAGATCGGAATTAACCGCGAAAAACGCGAAAAACGCGAAAAGGAATTGGAATGGGAGGATAGGCCGGCTCGCCGCCGCCTCGAACGTTCCTCCGTTTCGCGTTTTTCGCGGTTTTCGCGGTTCAGGTCTTCAATAGATCCGATCGGGACGCGCAGGGCTTGATCAGTAGATGTCGCCGCCGCGGGAGAGGCGTTCCTCCAGGCCGTCGGCCAGCTCGGCGATCCGGCGGATCAGGCCGGCGGCGTCGATGCTGGGGAGGGTCTCGGCCGGGATGTTCTCGATGACGACGAAGTACTCCTCGCCGCGCAGGACGCGGATGGCGAAGTGGCCCTCGACGATCCGGGCATTGAGCTTGAGCAGGGTGCGGCAGTCGCGGTCGTTGACCGGGCCGCAGACCGAGACCAGGGCCAGGAACGCGCGACCCTCGGCGTCCGTCCCCGCGGGGCCGAGGTAGACCGCCTGCTTGCGGTCGAGCCGCAGCGGGACCACCGCCTGCCAGCCCTGGCCGGAGGGCATCAGTTCATAGCCGGCGCGGCGGACGAAGTCGCGGAAGACCCGGGCGACATCGGGATCGGTCGGGTCGGGGATCTCGTAGGGGCCCAGCGCATCCGTGCCGGCCCCGGCGTCGGCCAGCACGGCGCCCAGCGGCAGCCCGCAGCACGAGCAGTAGCGTTCCGACACGTGGTTCGGCAGTGTGCAGCGGGCGCAGACGATCGTGATGATGGTCATGGCGGCCGGGCTCCTCGGGCGCGTCGAGGGTGCGGATCGGGCCTCGGCCTGATGCCGAGGCCCAGGGTCCATCTGGCGTTGTCACGAATCGGGCCGGTGGCCGGTTTACTCGCCCACCTTGATGGACTTGAGCATCTCGTCGAACTCGGGCGTCAGCTTCTTCATTGTCTTGTCGGGACCGACCATGCGGATGTAGTAACTGGTCCCCTCGGCCGTGACGATCGCGCCCAGGAGCCGGGCGTCCTTGCGGACGGGCTGGGCCGGACCGCCGAAACTGGCCGGGTGGTATTCGCCGTGGATCTCGGCCCGGGTGACCTCGGTATTCTTCGCCTTGACCTTCTTCGTCTCGATCTCGGGCGAGTTCCCCTGGTCATCCTTGAACAGGTTCTGCCAGCGCTTGAGGTTGTCGTCGACCGAGCCTGCGCCGCCGGGGAAGGCGAAGACGATCAGCTCGGCGGGATAGCCGTCGCCCTCGATCGGGTCGGCCTTGAGCTGCGCCCGGCGCATCTGGTTGGCCGGCGCGCTCGACTTCCAGGCCTTCGGGGCCTCGAATGTCAGTCCCCGTGCGTCGACGGTCTGCTTGGTGTCGTCGGCGCCGATCGAGACGAAGGCGAGGGCGGCCAGGGCACAGCCCCATGGGGCGATCCGGCGAAGTTCGGCTGGGCGATTCATGATGCGAAGACTCCTGAAACCTGGGGATGCCGGCCGAGGCTTGCGAGGGCCGCGCGGCCGGGCTACGCTACGTTTCACGCTTGACTCTGCCGTTTTCGATTCCGCTGTTCTCTGCTCTGCTCTTCTCTGCTTTGCTCTGCTTTGCCGCTCTGGAGAATTCCCCCGACCCGCCCGGACGTCGCCGCGCCCGCCTTGACCCTCGGACCGCGTGGACGCGCCAGCCAGGAGCCATGCCGTGAAGCGAACTCTCCTCGTCGGACTGACCGCCGCGATCGTTTGCGGCCTCGCGGGGCCGGCCGCCGCGCAGAGGAAGGTGCCCGAGGGCGCCCGGGTGTTCCTGCTGTCGGGCGGCCAACGCGGACACCACGGCTACCGCGAACAGGCATTCTACCTGTCCGAAGCGCTTGAGAACACCGGCCGGTTCCAGGTGACGATCGGCGAGGATGCCGCCATCGTCGAGACCCCCGCCATCCGCAAGTATGACATGCTGATCGTCCTGGCCGACCGGCGCGACCCGGAGTTCAAGTATACGAAGAGCCAGCAGGAGGCGATCTTCGAGTACGTGCGCTCGGGCCACGGATATGTCTCGATCCACGGTGCCGATAACGCCGCGGCCGACTGGCTGCCCACCTGGAAGGAGATGCTCGGAGGGGTGTTTTCGCACTTCGGCCTGCCCGACGGCAGGACCCGCAAGGGGAGCTTCACCGTCAAGATCGCGGACACCGCCAGCCCCGTCACCCGCGGGCTCAAGGACTTCCCGATCCAGGACGAGCTGTACTATCACCTCCAGATGATGCCGGACGTCCAGCCGCTGGCCACCGTTGAGTATCAGGGCACGGCCTGGCCGGTCGCCTGGACCCGGACGTTCGGCAAGGGCCGCGTGTTTCATACCACCCTCGGCCACCGCGACTTTGGGCCGAACAAGAACGACCCTCTCCGCGATCCGAACCTGCTGCGTCTGGTCATCCAGGGGGCCGAATGGGTCGCCGAGGGGCGACCGGCCGCCCGCCGGTGAACGCTGCTTTCTCGGTGTACGGGATGACAGGTGCTTGCCCCGCGTCGGTGTCGCCGCGATAATGGGTGGAGTCAACTGCCCGCCGGTTTCATCCCGCCCCACCATTCTCCGACTCCGGACGACGCATGCGAGCGGAATCGCCTGTCATTCACCATCAACTCCGCCGGCTGGGTCGCAGTGTCGCGATCCAAAACGCCGCCGGGATGCTGGCCTTGCTGGTTCTGGCCGCGGTCACCGCCGCGGCGCGGGCCGAGGAGCCGGGGCGAGTCGACTTCCGCAAGGAGGTGCTGCCGATCCTGTCGGAGAACTGCTTCCTGTGCCACGGCCCCGATTCGGGCACGAGGAAGGCCGACCTGCGGCTCGATACGAAGGAAGGTGCGCTCCGCACGAAGGACCCGGTGATCGTGCCGGGCAAGAGCGGCGAGAGCGAAGCCTTTCTCCGCGTGACCAGCAACGACGCCGACGAGGTGATGCCGCCGCGGAAGTCGGGCAAGAAGCTATCGCCCGCGCAGGTCGAGGTCCTGCGGAAATGGATCGACCAGGGCGCCACCTGGAGCGGGCACTGGGCGTTCGAGCCGCCGCGACGGCCGGCGCCGCCGGCGTTGAAGGAGCAGGGCTGGGCCAGAAACCCGATCGACGCGTTCGTCCTCGCCCGGCTCGAGGCGGAAAAGCTCTCGCATTCCCCCGAGGCGCCCCGGGCCACGCTGATCCGCCGCATCTACCTCGACCTGACCGGCCTGCCGCCGACGACCGAGGAGGTTGACCGGTTCGTCGCCGACCCGGCGCCCGACGCCTACGAGCGGCTGGTGGACTGCCTGCTGGCCTCGCCGGCGTATGGCGAGCGCATGGCGATGGACTGGCTCGACGGCGCCCGGTACGCCGACACGAACGGTTACCAGAATGACTTTGCCCGCACGATGTGGCCCTGGCGCGACTGGGTGATTGCGGCGTTCAACGCCAACCAGCCGTTCGACCGCTTCACCGTCGAACAGGTCGCCGGCGACCTGCTGCCCAATCCGACGCTCTCCCAGCGCATCGCCACCGGCTTCAACCGGAATAACCGCACGGTCACCGAGGCCGGCTCGATCGACGAGGAGTGGCACGTCGAGAATACCGTCGACCGGATCGAGACGACGGCCACGGTCTTTCTCGGCCTGACGATGGGCTGCACCCGCTGCCACGACCACAAGTATGATCCGATCTCGCAGCGCGAGTTCTACCAGTTCTTCGGCTTCTTCAACGCGCTCAACGAGAAGGGTGTCTACACCGAGACCCGCGGCAACGTGCCGCCCCTGATCGTGCTGCCGAGGACCGACGATCAGCGCCGGCTGGCCGAATTCGACGTGGCCCTCGCGGTGGTGAAGGCCCACGGCGATAAGAAGCACGCCGAGGCTCTTAGCAAGGAACGCGAAGCCTACGAGAAGTCGATGCCGTCGGTGATGGTGATGGAGGACATGCCGAAGCCGCGGCCGACTTACGTCCTCAAGCGGGGCCAGTACGACCAGCCGGACAAATCCCGAGCGCTCGAGCCCGGGACGCCGTCGTGCCTGCCGGGGCTTCCGGCGGATGCGCCGCGGAACCGGCTGGGGCTGGCGCGGTGGCTGGCGTCGCCCGGGAACCCGCTCACCGCGCGGGTCGAGATGAACCGGGTCTGGCAGCATCATTTCGGGATGGGGCTGGTCAAGACGGCCGAGAACTTCGGCGTGCAGGGCGAGCCGCCCAGCCATCCCGAGCTGCTCGACTGGCTATCCACCGAGCTGGTGCGCACCGGCTGGGATCTGAAGTCGATGCACCGGCTGATCGTCACGAGTGCGACGTATCGTCAGGCGTCGCGGGTCTCGCAGGCGCTGGTGACCCACGATCCCGAAAACCGCCTGCTGGCCCGGGGGCCGCGGTTCCGGCTGTCGGCCGAGGTGGTGCGCGACAACGCGCTGGCGGTCGCCGGTCTGCTCACGACGCGAGTCGGGGGGCCGTCGATCAAGCCGTATCAGCCGGCCGGGCTCTGGGAGGAGCTGGCGGGCGGCGCCGGCGAGGGGCCTTATATCCAGGATCGCGGCCCGAATCTCTATCGCCGCAGCCTGTATGTCTACCGCAAGCGGACCGTACCGCATCCGGCGCTGGCGACGTTCGACGCGCCCAGCCGCGAGATCTGCCAGGTCAAGCGGGCCCGGACGAACACGCCGCTCCAGGCGCTCGAGCTGCTGAATGACGTGGCGTATGTCGAGGCGGCGCGGGCGCTCGGGCAGCTCATGATCGAGCAGGGGGGGTGCACGCCCGAGCAACGCGTTGTGTACGGCTTCCGCCGCACGCTGGCCCGCGAGCCGTCAGCCGCCGAGGTCGGCGTCCTGAAGCGAGGGCTCGACCGGTATCTGGCGTCGTATCGCGCCGATCGCGACGCGGCGCAGCGGCTGATCCGCCACGGCGAGAGCCCGCCCGACCCGCGGCTCGACCCGGCCGAGCTGGCCGCGTATACCGCCTGCGCCAGTGTAATCCTGAACCTCGACGAGACCATTTCGCAGGAATGAGTTCGAAATCCGCCGATGGTGGCTGGGTTGTTGAGATGACCCGCGCCGCCTCAAAGATCGAAGAACGAGGCCCATCGTGGACGAATTGAAGATTGCCCAGCAGGTGAATCGCCGGCTGTTCCTGACGCGCGCGGGCGTCGGCCTCGGCGCCGTGGCGCTGGGATCGCTGCTCGACGGCGAGGGCCTGCGCGCCGGGACCGACATCAACACGCCGAAGCGTGCGGGGGCCGGTCCGGCGGCGAGTGGCGGCCTGCCCGGGCTGCCGCATGTTCCGCCGAAGGCGAAGCGGGTCATCTACCTGTTCCAGTCGGGTGCCCCGTCGCAGATGGACCTGCTCGACTACAAGCCCACGCTCGAGAGCCGGCGGGGGATCGAGCTGCCGGACTCGGTCCGGATGGGCCAGCGAATCACGACGATGACCTCGGGGCAGAAGAGTTTCCCCGTGGCGCCGTCGGTGTTCAAGTTCCGCCAGCACGGCCAGAGCGGGGCGTGGGTCAGCGAGCTGCTGCCGCACACGGCGGGCATCGTCGACGATATCGCGATCATCCGCTCGATGCAGACCGAGGCGATCAACCACGACCCGGCGATCACGTTCGTCCAGACGGGCTCGCAGCTCGCCGGGCGGCCGAGCATGGGCGCGTGGGTCGCCTACGGGCTGGGGAGCCTTAACCAGGACCTACCTTCGTTCGTCGTCTTGCTGTCGCGCGGGCGGACGGATCAGCCGCTGTACGACCGGCTGTGGGGGAGCGGATTCCTGCCGACCCGGTATCAGGGCGTGAAGCTCCGCGGCGGGAAGGAGCCGGTGCTGTACCTGGCCAATCCGTCGGGGTGCTCGCCGCCCACGCGGCGGCAGATGCTCGACGACATCGGGGCCCTGGACGACCTGCACCACGCCGAGACCGGCGACCCCGAGATCCTCACCCGGGTTGCCCAGTACGAGCTGGGGTATCGGATGCAGCAGTCCGTCCCCGAGCTGACGGACCTGTCGAGCGAGCCGAAGTCGGTGCTCGACCTGTACGGGCCGGACGTGCTCAAGCCCGGCAGCTACGCGGCCAACTGCCTGCTGGCCCGGCGGCTGGCCGAGCGCGGGGTGCGGTTCATCCAGCTTTATCACATGGGCTGGGATCAGCATGGCGACCTGCCGAATCAGATCCGCTCGCAGTGCCGCGACACCGACCAGGCCTCGGCGGCGCTCATCAAGGACCTCAAGCAGCGCGGGTTGCTGGACGACACGCTGGTCATCTGGGGCGGCGAGTTCGGCCGGACGGTGTATTCGCAGGGGCAGCTCACCGCGACGACCTACGGACGCGATCACCACCCGCGGTGCTTCACGATCTGGATGGCGGGCGGCGGCATCAGGCCGGGCACGGTTCTCGGCGAGACTGACGACTTCTCGTACAACATCGTCAAGGACCCGGTCGAGGTCTACGACCTGAACGCCACGATCCTCCGCCTGCTGGGAATCGAGCACACCCGGCTGACCTACCGCTTCCAGGGGCGCGATTTCCGGCTTACCGACGTCCGCGGCAAGGTGGTCGATCGGTTGCTGGCCTGAGCGGACAGACTGCCTGGAGCCCATTGCAGTTGGGTGGCTTACAGAGAGGCCGGCCAGGAGTCTCCCTGGAAGGGTTCCGAGCCCCCGTCAGGGGGCGATCGGACGTAGCCGGGGGGCGTCAGCCCCTCGGGTTGGACCGCAGCGCCCCACACCGAATCTTCTCGACAGACCCTCCCGGCCGCGACCCCGCGTGGCGGGGTCGCGGCCGGGAGTGGGGAACACGATGGCGGGGAGAGGCGGGGGCGCATGGGG
>DAIDHB010000031.1 GCA_027452145.1 Planctomycetales bacterium | reverse complement strand
AGACCCGGACCGCCGCCGAGTGGGTCCGGGATGAGGTCCGGCGGGGGGCCAGGCGGATCGGGCTTGTCGCTCCGACGGCGGCCGACTACCGGGACACGATGATCCTCGGCCCGAGTGGGCTCCTGACGATCTCTCCGCCCTGGGATCGGCCCCGGTTCGAACCGTCGAAGCGGTCGCTGACCTGGCCCAACGGGGCGGTGGCCCTGTGCCTCTCGGCGGACCGGCCGGAGCGGGCCCGCGGCCTGCAATTCGACCGGCTCTGGTGCGATGAGTTGTGCGCGTGGAGCTACCCGCAACGGATGTGGGATACCGTCCTCTTGTGCCTCAGATTGGGCGATCGGCCCCGGACCGTGATTACGACCACCCCGAAGCCGATCAAGCTGCTGAAGGCGATCCTGGACGATCCCACGACCCGGTTGAGCAAAGAGGCGACCTTCGCCAACGCCCGGCACCTGGCACCCGAGTTCATCACCGAGATTGCGGCGATGTATCAGGGAACCCGGCTCGGAGCGCAGGAGCTTCACGCGGAGATTGTGGACACGTCGGCCGCGGCCCGGTTTCCAACGTTTAGCGAGGCCCGGCACGTGGTCGCCCGGGCCGAATACGTCCCCGGCCTTCCAGTCCGGGTGGCGATCGATTGCGGGCTTTCGAGGCACGTCGGGGCGCTGTTCTTCCAGGTCCGCGAGCGGGACGGGGCGACCCCCGGCACGGTCCGGCGGATCCTCTCCGTCTTCGGCGATTATTACGCCGTCGACAAAACCTCGGCCGACAACGCCCTGGCAGTCCGTCAGGTGGCGGAGCGGCTCTGTGGCGGACACCTCGATCACGTCCACCTGGACCCGGCTTCGACCGCCCGAAGCGGGATCGGTCCGGCGGCTCGGGGTGAGTTCGCCCGGATCCTCGGCGAGAGGATCACCGAATGCTGGCCCGTCCATAGGGTCCTTGAAGGGCTCGACCAGGTCGAGATCCTGCTGGGGGCCCCGCCGCGGGATCCCGACCTTTGGATCCATCCCCGTTGTCAGTTCCTCATCGAGAGCTTCAAGACCTACCGCCGGGCCGAGAAGCACGGTGAGGTCCTGGACGTCCCGGCCGATCCGCAACACCCGGCCGAGGAAGCCATCGACTCACTTCGGGGAGCCATCCGGACCGTCTGGCCGGGTGGCCGGATGGATCCCTCGGCCGGGCTCCGCAGTTACCAGTTCACGGGGACGGGGTGATCGGTTAACCGATCGGAATCATCATATGACTTTGACTTTTCTCGGGCAGGCGCTCCTGGGACCTGCCGCATCGGCGGTCGCTCAGCGTGCCGCGAACGGTGTCCAGTTGAGTGGCGTGCTGACCGCAGCGACTTTTCCCGGGGTGACCGCCGCGCAGAACGCGCTGGCCGCACTCGTCGGCCTGTCGGGGCCGCTTGTGGTGCCGACGGGAGTGACCTCCGTCCCGTCGGCCGAAGGGGTGATGCCCATTACCGGTCCGATAGCGGCCGGAGGCACGTCACTCCCGGTCGCCAGCGCGCCGGATGTCGATGTGTGGTCGCGGATCACCCTTGCCAGCGAAGGGCGACCCGGAATCATGGAAGTGGTCGGCGCCACTGGCCCGATCTCAGGCGGCGTCGTCCCGATCTCGGCGACGAAGTACTCCTACCAGGCCGGCGACCTGGCGACGGTCGGCCCACTCTCTCCGTACGCGACCCTGATGCCGGGCGGAGCCAATACGGACCTTCCGGGCAATGAAAACTATCCCGGCTGGGACCTCTGGCCGTCGGTCTTTTTCGCCCCGGGTCTATTTTTCGGCGCGATCACCGGCACGGGTCCCTATCAGTGTACTTATCTAGCCGTGTTTACGAACGCGGTTGGCGCCCCGGAGAGTTGATGTGAGCGACAAGGCGCGCGAGGCCCGGCTCATCCGCGATCGCCAGGCCGAGCTGGTGGCCGCCACCGACCGCGCCCGGGATCTTGGGGAGATTTCTGCCTCGCGCCGGCTGGTCTCGATTTTCAACGGCGGCGCCATGCCAGGGATGCCCGATCATGTCTACCTTTCTCATCCGGTGGACATGGACGGGGCCGAGACGGAGGGAGGCACCGCCCAACCGGCGATCAACACCGCGTCGACCATCCCCGTCGTCGTGCTCTGGCACTCGCCCCAGGTCGGGGATTTGTTGGTTGCAACGTCCGTCGGCGGCCGGTGGGTGGCCGAACGGGGCGGGCCGCCGGCGACGGACACGATCTGTGTCACGGGTTGCTATCCGGCTCAGCCCATCGGGGGCGCATCGGTCACGATCCTGGCGACGTCGACCGGCCCCGTCCTGTTCTCGGGCACCACATCGGCGGCCGGTTGTTTGGCGATTACGGGGATCTCTCCGGGCTCCTATTATGTGTCGATCGCTTTCGGAGGATCAACCGTCTATGCCTCTTCGATCCATCTCGCGGGCGGCGTCAACACGATCGATATCGGGTCGTCCGGCCTGGTGTGCTGCGGCGGATATGCCATCCCCCAGAACCTTTACCTGACGGACGCGGCAGGCACGATCAGTCTGATCTATGACTCGACGGACGGACTTTACCTTCCGACCTGGTTCGGAGGCCACGCTGTCACTCAGCTCTCCTCGACCGTGACCACACCGAACAACATTTGCACCTCGCAGGCCCCCACGATGGGGCCGGTTCGAGTCTGCTATCAGATGACCTGCAACGCCGGTCAGAATCCTGTCTTCAAGATCACGCGGTCCTGGAGTTGGGTCTATGGGCCTTCCAACGCCCCGATCTGGTTCCAGGATCCGACCGGGTTCACCGCGGGGCGCTACTGCATCACGGCACCGCCCCCCCAGTGCGGCAACCCTCTGACCGACACCGCCGCTTTCGGTGTCAATCCTGCGAGCGCATCGCCGTTCTCGCTCTCGGGGACACCGGTGGCCACCGCGAGCAACGCGACCACCGATCCGGTTGGTGGCTCAGTCGCGATTACCTCCTGAACTCGGGTAAGAGCACAGCAAACGCGTCAGGATATGTCAGAGGCTCGGGTTACCACTTCGCGGGGACAGGGTGATGCCCTCTGTTGGATTCGCGGGCGGCTCCGTCCTGTTGACTCGCCGCGCGGGCGATCGTCTGAAACTCACCGGCGAA